>NZ_MPZQ01000010.1:0-118891 GCF_002020045.1 Thioclava sp. F28-4
GAACGCACCGGCCGATGAAGATCACGTTCAAAACACTTGCGCCCGCGGGGCCGTCTATACATGAAACTCTCCACGAAACCGTTCTGCATTGGCTTGCCCGGCGCGATGTAGTGCCATTCGATCCGGTGCTCGGAACACCACCGCAGGATGGCATTCGAGGTCAGTTCCGTGCCGTTGTCGCTGACGATCATTCCTGGCTTACCGCGGCGCTCGATCAGGGCAGTCAGTTCACGCGCCACACGGCGCCCCGAGATCGAGGGTGAGCCATCGAGCCGCCATCGGTTCGAGGCCGATGGCGAACGGATCGCGGCGAGGCACTCTCGGGTAACATCGTCGACCACGTTGAGCACCCGGAAGCGCTCGCCGCTGGCGAACTGATCGTGGACGAACCGAAGGTCCGCGTAGCGAAATCCAGCGACCAGCGGGCATTGGGCCGCGCCGCAACCAGGATCGGAGCCCGTGTTCCGACCGCCTTGCGCCGGGCCGTCCTTTTGCGCACCGTCAGGCCTTCTTCGCGGTAGAGCCGATAGATCCGATTGATCCCGGACCGCTCGCCCTCGCGGCGCAGCAGCACGAAGAGCCGCCGATAGCCGAACCGTCTGCGTTCGTTGGCCAGCTCGCGCAGACGGCCACGCAGCTCCGTATCCGGAGCTCGCTGCGCCTGATAGCGGACCATCTTGCGATCCGCCCCGGCAATCCGGCACGCCCGCCGCTCCGAGAGCCCGAGCAGGGACCTCAGATGCGCGACCGCCTCGCGCTTCACGCGTTCGCCATTGTCACTCGGACCAATGGCGTGACATGGCTCATCGTCACCACTTTTTTGAAACCAGTTCCTTCATCGCCGCCAGGTCCAGCATCTGCTCGGCCAGCAGCTTCTTCAGCTTGGCGTTCTCGTCTTCGAGCGTCTTCAGCCGCTTTGCCTCGGGCACCGTCATGCCGCCGAACTTCGCCTTCCAGTTATAGAAGGTCCCTTCCGACATGCCGTGCTTGCGGCACAAGTCTGCGCACTTCGCGCCTGCCTCGTGTTCCGCCAGGATGCCGATGATCTGGTTCCGATGGGCTTACGCGGCCCCACTGGGGCCACGGTCCCATCTCCAATCCGTGAATCTCATTCGCTTCATTGTCCGTCCTCAAGTTGGGTCGGACTCTAAGTGATGGTGGAGGAAAAATCCCGTGGCAGGTCAGATCCCTCTTGAACCCGGATCGGGAAATACAAATCTGGCCAGGTGTGATCGATCAGCAACATCTCTACGGGTTGGCGCCGAGGAGAGAAGGGGATGGAAAAGAGAACCGAATTTAACATCTGGTACTGGATCGTCGCATTTTTTGCGGTGATCTTTATTCAGGATCTGATCGCCAGCTACCGCAGCATCGCGCCGATCAGCTATAGCCAATTCGAACAGTATCTGGCCGACGGCGACATCGCTTCGGTTGCGGTCGGGTCCGATACGATCACCGGCACCTTCGAAACTCCCATCGACGGCCGCTCTGGCTTCGTCACCACGATCGTCGATCCCGCAATTCTTGAACGGCTGGACGACGCGGATGTCGAGATCACCGGCGTTCCGCAAAACACCTGGATCGGGGCGCTTCTCTCCTGGGTGGTGCCTGCAGTGGTCTTCTTTGGTCTCTGGATGTTCGTCTTTCGCAAGTTCGCCGACAGGCAGGGTTTCGGCGGCTTCATGCAGGTCGGCAAGTCGAAGGCCAAGGTCTATATGGAGAAGGAAACCGGCGTCAGCTTTGCCGATGTGGCCGGGGTCGACGAGGCCAAGGCCGAGCTGGAGGAAGTGGTCGATTTCCTGAAGACGCCCGAGGAATACGGCAAGCTCGGCGCGCGGATCCCGAAAGGTATCCTGCTGGTCGGCCCGCCGGGTACCGGCAAGACGCTTCTGGCGCGGGCCGTGGCGGGCGAGGCGGGCGTGACCTTCTTCTCGATCTCCGGCTCTGAATTCGTCGAGATGTTCGTGGGCGTCGGCGCCGCAAGGGTGCGCGATCTGTTCGAGCAGGCCCGCAAGAACGCACCCGCGATCATCTTCATCGACGAGCTCGACGCGCTCGGGCGCGCCCGAGCGGCCGGGCAGGTCGCCGGTGGCCATGACGAGCGCGAGCAGACGCTGAACCAGCTTCTCACTGAGCTGGACGGGTTCGACCCGTCGTCGGGGATCGTGCTGCTGGCGGCCACCAACCGGCCGGAAATCCTCGACCCGGCGCTGCTCAGGGCCGGGCGCTTCGACCGGCAGGTGCTGGTGGACAAGCCCGACAAGAAGGGCCGCGTGCAGATCCTCAATGTGCACATGAAGAGGGTCACGCTCGCACCGGATGTGGATGCCGAGAAGGTCGCCGCGCTGACCCCGGGCTTTTCCGGAGCGGACCTGGCAAATCTGGTCAATGAGGCGGCGCTATTGGCAACCCGCCGAAAGGCCGATGCGGTGACCATGGAAGACTTCAACAACGCGGTAGAGCGTATCGTCGCCGGGCTGGAAAAGCGCAATCGTGTTCTGAACGCGCGCGAGCGGGAAATCGTGGCGCATCACGAAATGGGGCATGCGCTGGTCGCGATGGCGCTGCCGGGGGTCGATCCGGTGCACAAGGTCTCGATCATCCCGCGCGGGATCGGTGCGCTCGGCTATACGATCCAGCGCCCGACCGAAGACCGCTTCCTGATGACCCGCGAGGAACTGGAGAACAAGATCGCCGTTCTTCTGGGCGGGCGTGCGGCCGAGAAGGTCATATACGATCACCTTTCGACCGGTGCCGCCGACGACCTGGTGAAGGCAACCGACATCGCCAGGGCCATGGTCGCGCGCTACGGCATGGACCCCGATCTGGGCCATGTCAGCTATGACACCGAGCGGCCCGGCTTCCTTGGCACGGGGGATCAATCCGCTTGGCTCAACCGCCGCCACAGCGAGGCAACGGCCGAGCGGATGGATACCGCTGTCAAGGCGATCATCGACGACATCTTCGCGCGTACGGTCGCGCTTCTCGACGCGAACCGGGCGCTGCTGGAGGAAACGTCCCGAGATCTGCTCGACCGCGAGACGCTGGACGAGCCCGACCTTCGGGCCATCGCAGAAAAGGTCCGCATTCAGGAGGTCGAGGCGGCCTGAACACGGAGATCCAGTCCGGACGTTCCGGCTGGGAGCATGACGGAGGTGAAAAATGGCAAACGGCATCTGTGATATCTGCAAATCCCGACCTGCCAGCTTTCGTGCGCAGGTCTCTGTCAACGGTGAACGCAAGGTGATGGAGCTTTGCGACGAGGACTACCGCAGGATTGCCCGACGGCAGGGGCGTAGCACATCGCCACTGGAATCGCTTTTCGGAGGGCGCTCGCTCTTCGATGAATTCTTTGGCGATGCCGGTGGCCTTTTCGATCGGTTTGGCGAAGATCAGGGGCAACCCGTCCCGATCCGACAGGCGGGGCGCACCGCGCGGCGCGGCGGCATCAATATCGCTGACCGCCTGAGCGAACAGGCCAACCGGCTTTTGCAGGAGGCGGGCCAGAAGGCGCATGAATTCGGCCGGACCGAGGTTGATACGGAACACCTTCTGCTGGCGCTGACCGGCTCGGATGTTGTCCGCACGGTGCTGGGGCAGGTCAAGATCGACGCCGACGATCTGCGCCGCCAGATCGAGAGCGAAGCGAAGAAGGGCGACGCAACGGGGGAGGACCGTGAGATCGGCGTCAGCCCGCGGGTGAAGGATGCGCTGAACCGCGCCTTCATCGCCTCGAACGAGCTGGGCCATTCCTATGTCGGCCCCGAACACCTTCTGATCGGTCTCGCCGAAGAGGGCGAGGGCGTCGCGTCGGGAATCCTGAACCGGCTGGGCCTGACCCCGCAGGCGCTGCGTCAGCAGGTGACGAAGGTCGTCGGCCAGGGGGCCGAAGAAGGCCGTGTCGAAACCCCGTCGAGCACGCCTGATCTGGATGAATATAGCCGCGATTTGACCAAGCTGGCGCGCGAGGGCGGGCTCGACCCGGTGATCGGCCGGGCGCGTGAAATCGAGACGACGATCGAGGTTCTGGCGCGCCGCAAGAAGAACAACCCGGTGCTGATCGGCGAGCCGGGCGTCGGCAAGACCGCGATCATCGAGGGGCTGGCGCAGCGCATCGTCGCTGGCGAGGTGCCTGAGGCGCTACGCGACAAACGGCTGGTCGAACTCAACATCAACTCGATGGTGGCCGGATCGAAATATCGCGGTGAGTTCGAGGAGCGGGTCCAGAAGATTCTCAAGGAGATCGAGGCCAACAAGGCCGACATGATCCTGTTCATCGACGAGATCCACACCATCGTCGGAGCCGGACAGGGCGGCGGCGAAGGCGGGCTCGACATCGCCAATACGTTCAAGCCGGCGCTGGCCCGCGGCGAGCTGAACCTGATCGGCGCGACAACGCTCAACGAATACCAGAAATACATCGAGAAGGACGCCGCGCTGGAGCGCCGCTTCCAGCCGGTCTATGTCGATGAGCCGACGGTGGCGCAGACGATCATGATCCTGCGCGGCCTGCGCGACACGCTGGAAAGCCACCACAAGGTGACGATCACCGACGAGGCCATCGTCGCGGCGGCCGAGCTTTCCGATCGCTACGTCACCGGCCGCTTCATGCCCGACAAGGCGATCGACCTGATCGACCAGGCCGCGGCGCGGGTGAAGATCTCGGCCACTGCGCGGCCCGTGGACGTGCAGGAGCTCGAAGCCGAGGTCGCGCAGATCAGGCGCGAGCAGGACTACGCTGCGGGGAGGAAGCAGTTCGACCGTGCTGCTGAACTCAAGAAAGAGCTTGACGCCAAACAGGTCGAGCTTGACGAGTTGATGGAAACCTGGAAGCGCGACCGGGCCTCTGCGACGGCTGAAGTGCGCGCCGACCACGTGGCGCAGATCGTCTCGAAACTGACCGGCGTGCCGGTGAGCGAGCTGACGACAGAAGAGCGCGAAAAGTTGCTGAAACTCGAGGACAAGTTGCATGAGCGGGTCATCGGCCAGGAAGAGGCCATCCATGCCGTTGCCGATGCCGTGCGTCTCGCGCGCGCGGGTCTGCGCGAAGGCTCCGGTCCGACTGCGACCTTCCTCTTCCTCGGGCCGACCGGCGTCGGCAAGACGGAACTGGCCAAGACGCTGGCCGAGGTGATCTTCGGTGATCAGGATGCGCTTCTCAGGATCGACATGTCGGAATATGGCGAGCGTCACGCGGTCGCACGGCTGGTTGGCGCCCCGCCGGGCTATGTCGGTTACGACGAGGGCGGCCAGCTGACAGAACGGGTCCGCCGCCGGCCCTATTCTGTCGTGCTGCTCGACGAGATCGAGAAGGCGCATCCAGATGTCTACAACATCCTGCTTCAGGTGTTCGACGACGGGCGTCTGACCGACGGCAAGGGCCGCGTGGTGGATTTCACCAACACCATCATTATCGCCACGTCGAACCTCGGCTCCGATATCATCCAGCGCAACCTTCGCAAGCGCGGAACCAAGGAGTTCGACGAGGCAAAGCAGAAATCCGAACTGATGGACGTGCTACGCGGCCATTTCCGGCCCGAGTTCATCAACCGGATCGACGAGATCATCGTCTTCCATTCTCTGAACCAGTCGGAAATCCGGCAGATCGTCGAGCTGCAGCTGGCCCGCGTCGCCCGCACGGCGATGACCCAGGGGGTCGAACTCGACTACGACGAAACCGTTGCGGAGCATTTTGGAGCGATGGGTTTCCGACCAGAGTTCGGCGCCCGCGAGTTGCGACGGCTAATCCGGTCGGAGCTGGAGACCGAGCTCGCCCGCGAGATGCTTTCGGGCCGGATCGAGGACGGCGACAAGGTGCGCGTTGCCTGGGCCGCAGATGATCAGAAGATCACTTTCCAAAAGCTGGAGAGCGCAGGAGAAACCGAGGCCCTCGGCGAGCCCGGCAATGGCGATAGCGAAGAGACCGAGCCTGCCGCCGAATGACGGCCCGTGCACCGGCGACGGTAACGCCGCCGGTGCCGCAATCCGAAGAGAGGTAAATCATGATGAAAGGACATAACCGCCCACCGTTTCGACCGAAGATCCCCGGAACTGACCTGACATCTCCAGACCTGCCGACAGCGTTGATCTACAGGCCAGCTCGCTCGTCCCACACCTCCGCTCCAATCAGGCGGCAGCATTGGATACTCGAGTTTGAGCCGGCCCGGGCGCCGGTCATCGAGCTTCTTATGGGCTGGACCGCAACCGAAGATCCCTATCGTCCGATCCGCCTGACATTCCCTGATCTCGACAGCGCCATCGCCTTCGCGGAACGAAACGACTGGCAGTATATCGTGCGCCACGAGCCGGACAAACGTCGATCCGTGCCACCGCGCCGATTCTGGTGGGAGACAGTGCCAACCAGCAAGGGAACCGATGCTCCTGGCGCCCACCGCATCGAGACCGGCCACCGACCGAGTTCCCGGCATCGGCTTCACCGAGGCATCGACGCGGCCAGCGTTCGTGATCTCTCAGCGGAACTCGCGACGGCTGCAGACCCGGTCTGTGAAGCGAGTGCTGAGTCCTTCCCCGCGTCCGACCCACCGGCGTGGATCGGGGCGACTGTCTATGGAAGCGGGCGACGTTGATGCACGCCGACCAGGGGCTGTTGGAGGCCGCCGCGTTGCTCGCCATGATGGCTTTTTGCCATGTCGCGATCTGCGCACGGCTTGGCATCCCCGCACTGGTCGGTTTCCTGCTGTCCGGCATTGTGATCGGGCCGTCCGGTCTGGGGCTCATCGCCGAGGGTGCCACACTGACGGTTATCGGTGAGGTCGGGGTGATCCTGCTTCTCTTTGCGCTTGGTCTGGAATTCTCCCTCGACAAGCTCGTGTCGCTCCGGCGGCTGATCTTCGGACTCGGTCTGGTACAGGTGCTCGTAGTTGGAGGGTTGGTCACCGTAGGGCTCCTCGTCTTTACCGAGATCGCGCCGGCGGCAGCGGTTCTGATCGCTGGCGCGGTCGCGATGTCATCGACCGCGCTATGTCTTAAGGTCCTGGCGGGCGGCGATGCGCTCGGAACGCCTCAGGGACGGGTCGCGATTGCTGTTCTGCTGTTTCAGGATCTGGCGGCCGTCGGCTTTCTGGCGTTTCACGATGTCATCGCCGGGGCAGGAACCGTGGAAAGCGCGCACGACGTCCTGAAGATGGTCGGGGGCATGGGCGTGCTCGTCGGGGCGCTCTTCATCACCCGGTCAATGCTTCAGCGGCTTGCCGGATGGGTCGCAACCCAGGGCGCGGCTGAACTCGCACAGCTTCTTGCCCTGACCGTTGCCTTGCTCGCGGCCATTATTGCGCAGGTTGCGGGTCTTTCGCCGGCGCTCGGTGCATTCGCTGCCGGCATGATGATCGCCGAGGGCGACGCTCGCCAATTTGTCGAACGGGAAATCAGGCCGTTCCGGGATTTGTTCGTCGGGGTGTTCTTCATCGGTATCGGAACCCAACTCCATATAGGTGCGATTTGGTCGACATGGCCAACGGTGTTGGCATGGCTTTTTGTGCTCATGGTGGTGAAACTCGCGCTTGTTGTTGCTCTGACCCGCATGTTCGGAGAACAGCTCGAGACTGCGCTTCGCGCGGGCGCCATCCTGGCCCATGGCGGCGAATTCAGCTTGATGCTCATCTCTGTCACGACTGCCTCCGGCCTGTTGCAAGCCAAGATCGCCGACCCTCTGTTCCTCGCGTTGGGGCTGAGCATGCTGATTGGAGCGGTTGTGGTTCGTCGCGCAGCATAAACCGATCAACGCACACCAAGCACCTGCCTGCTTCGCGTCATATTTTTGCGCGCCGGAGGGGGTTGAAACTCCAAAGTCGATTTCTAACTGAACTTTTCGCAGGGGTTCCCTGCTATCTGACATCGCTGTTTTGCGCAGGAGGTTTTGCCGGGCAAGGCCATCTCGCGTTCCGGAACCATGGTCCGGCGGATGGCAGTGATCTTGTATCACGACTGTCCGAATTCGAGATGCCACATCCGGCGGTCATGCCCAGGCGGGGTGATTGTAGTCGACCTTCTCGCATCCATTGTTGAGGCTTCGCTCAGAAGAGGAGGTTTTGCCGATGAAGATCGCACAGATCGCACCGCTGGAAGAAAGTTGCCCGCCGCGTCTCTATGGGGGAACAGAAAGGATCGTCTCCTATCTCACCGAAGAACTGGTCAGGCAGGGCCATGAAGTCACGCTGTTCGCCAGCGGCGACAGCCGGACCAAGGCCCACCTGGTCCCGTGCAGCAAGGAAGCGCTCCGGCTCGATCCGAAGGTGAAGAACTCGCTGCCTTGGCATGTCGCCATGCTGGAGGAAGTCCGCTTGCGGGCCGATGAATTCGACGTGCTGCATTTTCACATCGACTTCCTGCACTATCCTATGGCGCGCGCATTCGCCGATCGCATGGTGACGACCATGCACGGCCGGCTCGACGGGCCTGATCTTCGTCCCTTCTACGCGACGTTCCCAAACTATCCGCTCGTTTCTATCTCGGACGACCAGCGCCGTCCGCTGCCCTTCGTGAACTGGGCAGCGACCGTCTATCATGGACTTCCCAAGAATCTGCTGTCGTTCACCAAATCTCCGAAGGGGGACTATCTTGCCTTTCTTGGGCGGATTTCGCCGGAGAAACGGCCGGACCGCGCCATCGAGATAGCGGTGCGAGCGGGGATGCCATTGAAAATCGCCGCCAAGATAGACGATGCGGATCGCAAGTATTGGGAAGAGATCATCGCGCCTATGGTCGACGCCCACGACAATGTCGAGTTCATCGGAGAGATCAACGAGAAGCAAAAGGCCGAATTTCTCGGGAACGCGCGGGCGCTGCTCTTCCCGGTCGACTGGCCCGAACCTTTCGGCTTGGTGATGATCGAGGCCATGGCCTGCGGCACGCCTGTAATCGCATGGGCGAATGGCTCAGTGCCCGAGATCGTGGAGCCAGGGCTGACCGGCTATGTCGTGCATTCGCTGGAGGACGCTGTCGCGGCCGTCAGCAAGCTGGACCGTATCAGCAGAGGAATCGTGCGCGAGACGTTCGAACTACGCTTCACCGCGGATCGCATGGCGCGCGACTATGTCGAAATCTATCGCGGGCTGCCGGGCGTCGAGGCTGTTACGATGCCGCTCCCGCATATGCTCGGCGGCCATGGGGCCCATGTGCTGCATGCAGCGGAATGAGTGCGAAGGAGAGTAAGATGACCGAGGCGCTGCAACAAACGGGCTTGCGTGCGTCGCAACTGGTAGTGCCGCCGGCGCAATTTTTTATCCCGGCGGCAGCCTCCTTGCAGGAGCGGCGGCCACGAACCCTGAAGCACGGTGATACCTTCGCCGTGTTCGATCACAATGGCGATGTGCTCTCGGGGCCAGGCAGCCCCGAGGGCCTGTTCCATCGCGACACCAGGTATCTCTCGCATTACTATCTGACCATCGGGGGAGAGCGGCCCATGCTGCTCTCGTCCACATTGCGCGACGATAACGCGACGCTGACCTGCGATCTGACGAATCCCGATCTTTATGACGAAACCGGTCGCTGTCTGATTGCGCATGATCGCATCCACATGCGCCGGACGCGGTTTCTCTGGCAGGGCACGTGTTATGAGCGGCTGGCGGTACGCAATTTCGACGAGGCCCCACATGAGATTACCTTGGAAATCGCCTTTGAGGCCGATTTTGCGGATATTTTTGAGGTCCGTGGCCGGGAACGGGCCCGCCGGGGAACGTCGCTCTTGCCGGAGGTGGATGGCTCGCACGTGCTCTTGTCGTACCGGGGGCTCGACCACAATCCACGTAGCACCGCTCTGCGTTTCGATCCTGCGCCTGCGCAGCTTGAGCCGGGGAAAGCCGTCTATCGTCTGAGCCTCGCCCCCGGAGAAGCGCGTTCGCTCTTTATCGAGATCAGCTGCGACGTGAATGGGGCCGAGGATCACCCGTCGCGCCTGTTTTTCCGCTCCTTGCGGGACGCGCGCCGCGCACTCAGACGTTCTTCTTCCCGCGCAGCCACGGTGCAAAGCTCCAACGAGATATTCAACGAGACCATGCGCCGTTCGGTCTCGGACCTCTACATGCTCATGACCGATACGGAGGAGGGGCCCTATCCCTATGCAGGCGTGCCCTGGTTCAGCACCGTGTTCGGGCGCGATGCACTGATCACCGCCTGGGAAATGCTCTGGCTCGACCCGGCGGTCGCGCGGGGCGTTCTGCTGCATCTTGCGGCCAACCAGGCGACGGCATTCGATCCGGATACCGATGCCGAGCCGGGCAAGATCCTTCATGAAATGCGTTATGGCGAAATGGCGGAAACCGGCGAAGTTCCGTTCCGGCGCTATTACGGCAGCGTGGATTCGACACCGCTGTTCGTGATGCTCGCCGGGGCGTATTTCGAACGCACCGGCAATCGGGTGGTGCTGGAAACACTCTGGCCGCATGTCCGTGCGGCGCTTGACTGGATCGAGACCTATGGCGATCGGGACGGCGACGGTTTCGTGGAATACGGGAGGCGCAGCGACAAGGGGCTCGCCAACCAGGGGTGGAAGGACAGTCATGATGCGGTGTTTCACGCCGATGGGACGCTGGCCAAGGGGCCGATCGCGCTTTGCGAGGTGCAGGGCTACGTCTATGCTGCCCGGCTGGCTGCGTCCGAGATCGCACGGGAACTCGGTCATGACGGCATCGCGCAGGAACAGGCGCAAAAGGCCACGGAACTCAAGTCCTGTTTTGACGCGGCGTTCTGGGACGATGAGCTTGGGACCTATGTGCTCGCCCTCGATGGTGACAAACAGCCCTGCCGGGTGCGCAGTTCGAATGCGGGCCATCTGCTCTGGACGGGGATCGTCCCGAAGGAACGCGCCGAAATGGTCGTCGGAGCGCTGATGGGGCCGTCGTCTTTCTGTGGATGGGGAGTGCGGACCATTGCCGCGGGCCAGGCACGATACAATCCGATGAGCTACCACAACGGTTCAGTCTGGCCCCATGACAATGCGCTGATCGGGGCGGGTCTGGCGCGCTACGGGTTCCGTGAGCAGGCCGCACGGATTTTCGAGGGCATCTTCTCTGCGGCTACCTATATCGATCTGAGACGGTTGCCGGAGCTATTCTGCGGCTTTCCGCGGCGCGAGACGCAAGGGCCGACCTTCTATCCGGTGGCTTGTACGCCGCAGGCCTGGGCGGCGGGAGCGCCGCTGTTGCTGCTTCAGGCATGTCTAGGGCTACGGTTCGACGCCGAGGCGCGGCAGTTGATCTTCGATCAACCGATCCTTCCGGACTTCCTGGGAGAGGTCGTGCTGCACAATCTGCGCCTTGATGGCGGATCCGTCGATGTGGCTCTCCGCCGATCCGGCACCCACGTGGTTGCAGACGTTTTGCGCCGCGCCGGGCCGGTTCGGGTGATCGTGACCACCTGAAGAGACGGGCTGGCGTCGTCCTGAACGCCAGCTCGATTTCTGTTATAGCAGATCGTCATCTTTCTGATTGGCTTCGAGCAATTCGACCAGCCGGGCGATGCGACCCGATGGGAAGGGGCTATGGGCAACGCCTTCCACCTCGTCCGCCTCGACCCAGGCCTTGGCACGGGCAAGCTCGGAGGCGTCGGCGTCGGTGCGCAGAATATCAGACAGAAACATGGGGTCCGTGCGGGGACCCAGGATGCTTATCACGTCGTTTTCGGTCATGATCTCCTCCTTTCGAATGCCACAAGGAAGCAAGAGAAATATAGGAGAGATGTACGTAGAAAAAAGTTTCCGAGCATCCTCTTGAAATCGTAAGGTACTGTTCCAAATCGCTTTATGCAGATCGCCCAGATGGGGATCGGCCATGAAGCGGGACATCGCTCCTGCGGTGCTCCCGATGTCTGTACCCATGTTGCTCAAAGGAGGATATGGCTATGGCAACGACACTTGATTTTGCACCTCTGTTCCGTTCGAGCGTTGGCTTCGACCGTATGCTCGACGCGCTCGAGACAGCCCGTCGAGTGGAGACGCTCGACAACTGGCCGCCTTATGACATCGTCAAGACCGGCGAGGACGACTATCGCATCGACATGGCGGTGGCGGGCTTTGCCGAAGACGATCTGACCCTGACCCAAGACAAGAACATGCTGATCGTGTCGGGCCGCAAGGAGACGCCCGAAGGTGACGGCGGTGCCAGCTATCTCTATCGTGGCATCGCTGGCCGGTCGTTTGAACGTCGGTTCGAACTGGCCGATCACGTCCGGGTCGAAGGGGCCACGCTGTCGAACGGCCTCCTGACCGTCCAGCTCAAGCGCGAGGTCCCCGAGGAACTCAAACCGCGCCGGATCGAGATCGCGTCTCCTGCGGCGGTCGAAGGTCACGAGCCCAGGCAGCTCGAGACAGCTCCAGAGCCGGAACCGGTCGCGGCCTGAACCACCTTGGACCCAGAACGGGACGTTCCGGCCGCTCGGGTGGTGGCCGGACGCCCTTCCTGCAATCTGGAGGCTCGGGTCAGGATGCATTGATTTCTGTTGCGTCGCGTGATTCACGGCTCCGAAAATGGAGCGGCGACGTGAGCGATCTTTTCTGGCTGACCGACGAGCAGATGGCCAAGCTTTCCCCTTTCTTTCCAAAGTCGCACGGCAAGCCACGGGTCGATGCAGACGGGTGCTGAGCGGGATTATCTTTATCAATCGCAATGGCTTGCGTTGGCGCGATGCTCCGGCCGCCTATGGCCCACATAAGACGCTCTACAGCCGGTGGAAGCGTTGGAGCGAAAAAGGCATCTTCGCCCAGATGATGGTCGGGCTGGCTGCCGAACACGGAGAAAAAAAGACCGTGATGATCGACGCGACCTACCTGAAAGCACACCGCACCGCGACCAGCATGGCCGCGAAAAAGGGGGGCGCGGTCGCCTGATCGGCCGACCCAAGGGCGGCATGAATACCAAACGGCATGCCATCTGCGACAGCCAAGGGCGACCGCTCAGCCTGTTCGTCACCGCTGGGCAGGTCAGTGACTACATCGGTGCGCGGGCGCTACTGAGCAGCCTACCCAAGGTCGACTGGCTGCTCGGGGACCGCGGCTATGACGCCGATTGGTTCCGAGACGCGTTGCAGGACAAAGGGATACGCGCCTGCATCCCGGGCCGGAAGCAACGCAAGACGCCCATCAAATATGACAAACGCCGTTACAAGCGCCGTAGCCGGATCGAGATAATGTTCGGCAGGCTCAAAGACTGGAGGCGTGTGGCGACCCGCTATGACCGATCTCCGAAGGTCTTCCTCTCGGCCATCGCCCTGGCGGCTCTCGTCATCTATTGGTTATGAATCCTGACCCTAAGCCAAACCGGTCCAGTTTTCGGGGAGTAGCTCACCTGATCAGCATCGGGCGAAAGAACTGGCTTTTCGCACACTCCGACAGCGGTGGCGAAACGCTGTCCCGGGCGATGTCCCTTGTCGAGACAGCCAAGATGAACGGCCACGATCCGCAAGCCTGGCTGGCCGAAATCCTCGACCGCATCCACAATCACATGACCAACCCGCTCAACGAACCGCTTCCATGGAACTGGACGCCAATGAACTGATCCATGGTAACAACCGGGCGGCTACGTTTTCGGGGAGCTGATTACCTTTGAATCTTGAGGTCAGACTTCGCCTTTGCTAGCAATCGAACAACCATTAGAAAATTAGCAGAGTCGAAAGTGCAGATGTCTAGACCCCTTGATCAACTGAAGATTATAGAACTTGGTCACGTAATTGCCGGACCACTTGCGGCAGCTTTACTCTCGGATTTTGGTGCAGATGTCATCAAGATCGAAGCCCCCAACCGGACGGATATGATGCGCGACCTTGGACCCAAGGCAGAGGATGGGGTGGGCGTCTGGTGGAAGACTTTGGGCCGCAACAAGAAAACACTAGGCCTGGACTGGAAGTCCGACGAGGGCCGGGACATCCTGCGCAGGTTGGTTGAAGATGCCGACGTGCTGATCGAAAATTTCCGTCCGGGTGTGCTAGAACGTGCTGGTGTTGGGCCAGACGTCCTGCACGATTGGAACCCGGACTTGGTTGTCTTGCGGGTTTCAGGTTACGGACAGGACGGTCCGATGCGCGACGTGCCAGCGTTTGGACGTGCTGCGGAGGCCATGAGTGGTTTAGCACATCTGACCGGTTTTCCCGACGGGCCGCCGATGCACCCCGGGTTTCCGGCAGCCGACAGCACGACAGGGCTGATGGGCGCTTTGGGAGTCATGATCGCGCTATTTGCTCGCGAAAAGGGCATTGCACGCGGTCAGGTCGTCGATCTTGCGGTGTTCGAGGCGTTGCTTCGGTTGATGGACTATCCTGTTCCCGCATTGACGGGCGCGAAGCTCTCGCCGCGGCGCAATGGGCTGCGCCAGCCGATGGACTTTGCTCCGGGGGGGATGTTCCGAACGTCCGATGGGGTGTGGCTGACCGTTTCCGCAGGAAGCGCGGAAACCGCGCAACGACTGTTGCGGGCAGTCGGCGGGGACGCCCTTGCCGATGATCCGCGGTTTGCGACACTTGGCGAGATGTCGCAGCACATGGCGGTGGTCTTCGATGCGATCAATGATTTTGTCATGCAGCACACAGCTAAGGAAGTGGAGGCGGTATTCGCCCGCCATGATGCCGTTGCCTCGCGTGTGTTGAGTGTCGAGGAAATCACGACGAACGAGCAGATAAGCCATCGCGGGGATATCGTGTCGGTCGCTGGCGAACAGACTCAGGTCATTGGCCCGGTCCCTCATCTCAGCGCGACGCCCGGTCAGCTTCGTTGGCTGGGACGACCGCCTGGCGCAGACAGCCAAAGCATTCTGCGTGATCTTGGTTTTAACGATGAGCGGATCACGGCCCTATGTGAGGCTGGGCTCGTAAGATTGGAAGGAGGGCGCGCGCTATGACATTTCGATTGACCGCCGACCAACAAGAGATTCGCGACCAGATTCTGCGGATTTGCGGAAGGTTCGACGACGACTATTGGCTGGATCGGGATCGCAACGGTGGTTTTCCCCATGAACTGCACAGGGCAATGGCCGATGGCGGCTGGCTAGGTATCGCCATGCCAGAAGCTGTCGGCGGCGCGGGTCTGGGGATCACCGAGGCGACCATAATGATGCAGGCAATCGCCGAGTCGGGGGCCGGCGCGAGCGGAGCCTCGGCCATCCACATGAACATTTTCGGGCTCAACCCGGTGGTGAAGTTCGGGACCGATGAGCAGCGCGCGCGTATGCTTGGCCCTCTGATCGCGGGTGACGAAAAGGCGTGTTTCGCCGTGACCGAACCGACGACGGGGCTGGATACCACAAAGCTGAAGACCATGGCGGTGCGGCAGGGGGACAGATATGTCGTGCACGGACAAAAAGTCTGGATTTCTACCGCGCAGGTGGCCCACAAGATGCTGCTTCTGGCCAGGACAACGCGGCTTGAAGATGTGAGCAGCCCGACCGAAGGGCTGAGCCTGTTCTATACAGATCTCGACCGAAATTTCGTTGACGTGCGAGAGATCGAAAAGATGGGTCGAAAAGCTGTCGATTCG
This sequence comes from Thioclava sp. F28-4, assembly GCF_002020045.1. NCBI lineage: Bacteria > Pseudomonadati > Pseudomonadota > Alphaproteobacteria > Rhodobacterales > Paracoccaceae > Thioclava > Thioclava sp. F28-4. The sequence goes on from NZ_MPZQ01000010.1 coordinate 15,479, forward strand.
AATGAAGTTTTCATCGATGGGTTGCCGATTCCGGCTGAGGACCTGATCGGGGAGGAAGGCAAAGGCTTTAGACAAATTTTGCACGGGTTGAATCCCGAACGCGTCCTGGTGGCCGGCGAATGTATCGGTATTGCGCGCAACGCACTGGCGCGCGCGGCGCATTATGCAAACGAACGTGTGATTTTTGACCGCCCAATCGGCCAAAATCAGGGTGTTCAGCATCCGCTCGCCAAAGCCTGGGCGCGGGTGGAATCTGCCAATCTCATGGTGATGCACGCTGCAGCCCTCTACGATGCGGGAGAATCCTGCGGCGTCGAGGCGAACGCTGCCAAGCTTTTGGCCGCCGACGCCGCGGTCGAGGCGACCGAAGCCGCGCAAATTACATTTGGCGGATTCGGATACGCCAAGGAATATCACGTGGAGCGACTGGTACGGGAGGCTCTGCTGTTCCGCATCGTGCCGGTGACACCGCAGATGCTTTTGTCGTTCATAGCAGAAAAAGCCCTTGGGCTTCCAAAGTCTTACTGATCGGAGATGACGGGCGGGGCTGGTTTGAGAAGTTGTCTTGACCAATTTTCTAACGCTCGTTAGATTGCTGACAACTGCCCCTAATGGGCAATGGGAGGAGGCGTCATGAATAAGACGCAGTTTGGGTCTTCGAGGGAGGACCTATCAAAACGTGCAACCGTTTACGCAAGCGGTTTATTCACCGGCAAAATCGTTGTGGTGACCGGCGCTGGAGGCGGATTGGGGCTGGCAATTGCGACCCTGTTCGCAAGGCTCGGGGCCAATCTGGCGATCAATGGACGCAACGAAGGGAAGCTGGCTTCGGCCAGAGATTTCCTCAAAGGTTTCGGGGGCGAGGTTTTTGCTATGCCTATGACCATCCGGGAGCCTGAGCAGGTCGAGGATTTTGTCGCCAAGACGAACCAGGAATTCGGGGCGATTGACGTTTTGGTAAACAATGCTGGGGGTCAGTTTCCGCAAGCTGCGTTGGAGTTCAGTCCAAAGGGCTGGAATGCCGTCATAGACACCAACCTCAACGGCACCTGGTGGATGATGCAATCCGCGGCGCGCCACTGGGTTGCCAACAAGCAATCGGGCTCCATCGTCAACATCGTGGCCGATATCTGGCGCGGTATGCCCGGGATCGCACATACCTGTGCGGCGCGGGCAGGGGTGATTTTCCTGTCGAAATCTGTGGCCGTTGAGTGGGCGCCGCACGATATCCGAGTGAACTGCGTGGCGCCGGGTTGCTGCGAAAGCAACGGTTTCGGGAACTACCCTCCGGAGGGTTCTGCGACATTTCAGGACTCCAACCCGATGCGGCACGCCGGGGACGAATGGGATGTCGCTGAAGGGGTTGTCTATATGGCGGCCAATTCAGGGAAATTCGTAACCGGTGAAGTTCTGAACATCGACGGTGGGCAGCAATTGTGGGGGGATCCATGGCCAACGGGGCGGCCGGACTACTTCCGGATTACCTGATGTTGGCCGTGAACCTTAGGGGGACAATGAGATCTAGATGACGACAAAGATTAAAACAGCAATCGGAGCCGATGATGGGGCGATACTGGAGTGCAGCGGGGTCGAGCGACGGTTCGGCGGCATCGTCGCTGTCACCGGTGTTGACCTCGTTATTCGACAAGGGGAAATCTTTGGACTTGTCGGTCCGAATGGCAGCGGCAAGACAACGCTAACAAACGCAATTACCGGATTTTACCCGCCAAACGAGGGCAGGGTCCGGCTGGCAGGAAACGACATTACGGGTACGGCGCCTCACAAGGTTGCCAAGCTCGGCGTTGCAAGAACGTTCCAAAATCTTGCTCTGTTCAACGGGATGAGCGTTCTGGACAACATCCTGCTCGGGCGGCACATCCACATGAGCCCAGGCGTTTTGCGTACGGCGCTATATTGGTTGGCAGCACAGCGTGAAGAAATCGAGAACCGTAAAATCGTCGAGGAGGTGATCGAGTTTCTACAGCTCGAGAGCATTCGGCATGAGTTGGTCGATGGTCTTCCGATCGGGTTGAAAAAGCGGGTCGAGCTGGCGCGGGCATTGGTGGCCGAGCCACAGATGCTGATTCTCGATGAACCGATGGCCGGCATGAACCAGGAAGAGAAAGGGTATATGTCCCGTTTCATTCTGGATGCCCGTGCCGAACGCGGCGTCAGCGTTCTGCTGATCGAACATCATATGGATGTCATCACCGGCATTTGTGATCGGATGCTGGCCCTGAATTATGGTGAAATGATCGCCAGTGGCATCCCCAAGGAGGTTGTGAAGGACCCGCGGGTCATCGAGGCATATATCGGAGGGTCGCATGACTGATTTGACGAAGAAACAGTCTTCGGGCAGCGACACGATCGGCGCAATTCTGGCGCGGAACGCCTCGAAACACGGTTCGGAAATCGCGCTTCGCGAAAAAGAGCGTGGGATCTGGAAGGAAACCACATGGGCGGAATACGCCGAAGAGGTGCTGGCCTGCGCGGCCGGGCTTGAGAAAATCGGCGTAACACCGGGCAAGGCGGTGCTTATCCTGGGCGACAATCGGGCGCGGCTGTATGGTGGCATGCTGGCTGTTTCGTTGCTTGGTGCCTACGCAATGCCCGCTTATCCGGGTGCAACTCTCGAGGAACTGCGGCACTTTCTTGGCGAAGTCGAGATCGTCGCGGCCATCGCCGAAGATCAGGAACAGGTTGACAAGATCCTGGAACTGAAGGCCGCGGGCGCCGAGGGGATCGACCACATCATTTATGACGAAGCGCGGGGCCTTGGTTTCTATGAGGTCGAAGGGCTGATGTCCTGGGATCACCTGATCGAAGTCGGTCAGCACGATCTGAATGAAGCCCCCGGCCTGCGCGAAGAGCTTTACGGTCGTGCAAAACCCGAAGATCCGGCCATCTTCCTGCATTCGTCAGGGACCACGGGCGAGCCGAAAGGTATCGTTCTAAGTCACAAAAATGTTCTTGCTGCCGCTAAGAACGGACATGCGGCGGGCGCATTCGACGAAAACGAGGAAATCCTGGCCTATCTGCCGATGGCCTGGGTGGGAGACTACGCCATAACCGTTGCCGCGGCACTCCTCTGGCGTTTCACCGTGAATGTGCCTGAGCGCCAGGAAACGGTCGTGCGCGACATGCGCGAGATCGCTCCGACCTTCTATCTGGCGGCGCCGAGAAGCTGGGACCAGATGCTGACGACAATCCAGGTGGGTATCGAGAATTCGACCCCTTTCAAGAAACGGTTGTACCATTTCTTCATGGATCGGGCCATCGCAGCTGAGACACGCAAGCTGAACGGAAAAAGCGGTGGTATATTGGAGCCTTTGGGCCGACTTTTGGGCGAGGCAATCATTTTCGGACCGATCAAGGACCAGTTCGGGATGAGCCGACTCAAGAACGCGTTCACCGGCGGTGAAGCGATCGGGGAAGACACCTTTGTGTTCTACCGCGCCCTGGGGATCAAGTTGCGTCAGCTCTACGGCCAGACCGAGAACAGCGCGATCAACGCGATTCAGGCTTCGGGCGAGGTCCGTCTTCATACGGTTGGCAAACCGGTGCCTGGCGTCGAGGTCAGCATTGCCGAAGACGGTGAGATCCTGTTGCGCTCGGACAGCGTGTTCGAAGGGTATTTCAACAAACCCGAAGCGACCGCCGAAGCGCTTGAGGGCGGGTGGCTGCATACCGGCGATGCCGGCTATCTGGAAGACGACGGACACCTGGTTGTTCTGGGCCGTGTCTCCGAGGTCATGCACACCGCCGACGGTGAACGTTACGTTCCAAACTACATCGAGAACCGGTTGAAATTCAGCCCGTATATCAAGGATGCGGCCGTGATTGGCGCCGGGCTGAAGGAACTGACGGCGATGGTCTGCGTGGATTTCGAGGCCGTGGGGCACTGGGCCGAAGTGAACGGCGTACCTTACGTGTCATATGCCGATCTTTCTCAGCGTGAAGAGGTCGCGACGTTGCTTCGCGAGGCGTTCCAACGGGTCAACAAGGCCGTCACCGAGCCATTGCGCCTGCAACGCTTTGTCAGTCTGCCGAAAGAATTCGACCCGGACGATGGTGAAATCACACGGACACGAAAACTGCGGCGCAAGGTCGTTGAGGAACGCTATGCTGACGTTATCGCAGCGCTCTACGACGGTTCAAAAGAGGTCCATGTAAGTGCGCAGGTGACTTACGAGACCGGGGAAGTAGGGAAGGTCGAAAGAAACCTTCCAATCAGGGAGGTATAAATGGATTGGGTCTTTCTATCTGAGCTTGCGATCAACGGAGTCTTGACGGGTCTGCTGTACTCGCTATTCGCCATCGGCCTTGTGCTGATTTACAAGGCATCTTCGGTGCCCAATCTGGCGCAGGGCGGGTTGACCATGGTAGGGGCCTATGTGGTTCTGGCGCTGGCACGCGACGTGGGTTTACCCTTGTGGCTGGCCATCCCTCTGGCTGCGGTTGTCATGTTCGGCCTTGGGTTCGGCATTGAGCGTGTTGCTCTGCGCCGTCTCGCAGGTCGGCCGGTTGTCATGATCTTGATGCTGACACTCGGCCTCGACATTTTCCTTCGGGGTACAACGCTTGCGATCTGGGGCGGGACGTCGCGTTCGATGGAACTGGGCGTCAGCTATGATCCGCTGTTCCTGGGCGACATCTTCATCAGCCGCATCCATCTGGTTGGTGCCGGTGTTGCGCTCGCCTTGTTTGTCGCATTCATGCTGTTTTTCCGAACCCGGACCGGGATCAAGTTGCGGGCGATCGCGGATGATTACATGGCTTCGTGGTCGGTAGGTATCTCGGTTGAGCGCGGCGTTGGGTTGTCCTGGGCATTGGCATCCGTTGTTGCCGTCGCCGCTGGCGTCATCTGGGGTGAGATTCAGGGTGTCGATCAGGCGCTGTCGCTGTTGCTTCTCAAAGGACTGACGGTTGCCGTTCTCGGTGGTCTCGACAGTATCCTTGGCGCCGTGATCGCAGGCATCATCCTAGGTGTCGTCGAAAACGTTGGCGCTGATTTCCTCGATCCGCTTGTCGGAGGCGGAAGCCGTGAGCTTATCGTCGCTGCCGTGCTCATTCTTACCGTCATGATCCGTCCGCACGGGCTGTTCGGTCGTCACGACATCGAAAGGGTGTAAGGCATGTTTTACAGACTTTCTGGCGTCCATCACGCCAACTACGTTTCGGATAGCCGAATCTTCAAGGTGCCTGCTGACCGGAATCTGACAGCATTCATCTTCTTGATTGGCCTTGCCGCGCCATTCATCATCCCGTCGCTTTATCTGAACAGCTACATGCTTCCCTGGCTGATCTGGACGGCCGCCGCGCTTGGATTGAATCTGGTGACAGGTTGGGCAGGCCAACTTCACTTGGGTTATGCTGCGGTCATGGCCGTCGGAGCGTATTCGTCGATCCATGCCGCGCGTTTCGGGGTGCCGTGGGAATTCGCCCTTATCATCGGCGGATTGACGTCATCCGTAATCGGCAGCCTGTTTGCTTTTGCCGCTTTGCGGGTCAAGGGACTGTATCTCGCCCTTACCACTCTTGCGATGCAATTCGTGATGGACTGGGTTCTGACCCACTCTCCGGCGATCTCGGGGGGCTCACACGCGTCGCTCCAGTCACCGACATTGGCGCTGCTCGGGCAAGAGATTACCACTGATACTGGCTTCTACTATGTCGCCTTCGGCTGGTGTGTGTTGGTGACGATCTTCATGCTTAATCTCAAGCGTACTGGACTCGGTCGCGCCTTGGTCGCTGTCCGGGAAAAAGACTTTGCGGCCGCGATCCTGGGTGTGAACAGTTTCTACTACAAAATCCTCGCATTCGCGACTTCTTCGTTCATCGCAGGCGTCAGCGGTGCGTTGCTTGTTGCCACCTTTTTCTTTCTCGCCGCACCCGAGCAATTCTCGGTTGCCGTTTCGATCCAGGTTCTTGCGATGGTGATTGTTGGCGGCCTTGGCAGCATTATCGGTTCCTATTTCGGTGTTGCCCTGATCCTTCTTGTTCCGGGTATCGTGAATGGTCTCGTCGTCACGCTGAGTGACGGGCTTGGCATGCAGATCGATGTTGAAACACTCGCTCACATCCCGAACGCAGTCTATGGCGCACTGATCGTCATTATCCTTCTGATCGAACCACTCGGTTTGGGAAAACTCTACGGCAACATCAGAGACTATCTGATGGTCTGGCCCTTCGATCAGTTCAAGAAATAGGGGAATGCCGATGCAAGAAAAAGTTGAAGCCCAGAACATTCTATCCATGAACAGCGTCGAAGTACTGTACGACAATGTAATACTGGCGATCAAAGGTGTTTCGGTCCAAGTCCCAAAGGGCGAGATGATCGCACTCTTGGGATCGAACGGCGCTGGAAAAAGTACCACGTTGAAAGCGATCAGCGGTCTTTTGAAGGCCGAGCGCGGACGCATCAGCCGAGGTGAGATAACGTTCCAGGGAACGGACATTACCGAAGCGCCCGCGCAAAAACGCGTCGAGATGGGCATCTGTCATGTCATCGAAGGGCGGCGGGTCTTTGAACATCTGACCCCCGACGAGAACCTGACCGCCGCCGCGCCGCGCGGAATGTCCCGATCGACGCTGAATGCGGAAAAGGACAAGATTTACGCCTATTTTCCACGGCTTGTCGAACGCAAAAATTCGCAAGCAGGCTATTTGTCGGGTGGTGAGCAACAGATGCTTGCCATTGGGCGGGCCCTCGTGACCCAGCCGAAGCTTTTGATGCTTGATGAACCAAGTCTCGGGCTTGCTCCGTTCCTGGTCGAGGAAATCTTCGGCATCCTGCAAAAGATCAATAAGGATGAGGGCCTGTCCGTCCTGCTGGTGGAACAGAACGCCCTGGCAGCTCTGGAGATCGTTTCGCAAGGGTATCTTATCGAAAACGGCCGCGTCGTTATGCACGGCACGGCCGAGGCGCTCAAATCCAACTCCGACATTCAGGAGTTCTATCTAGGCGGCGGAGAGACCGATTTTCACAACGTCAAGCACTACAGCCGACGCAAACGTTGGCTGAGCTAACGTACTATTCGAAAACTGTTCAGGGAGGAAAAAATGAAGAAACTTACCAAAGCGCTGGCAGTATTTTCAATGGTTGGCGGGGCGCTGTTCGGCACCCAGGCGCTGGCCGAGCCATTCAAGATCGGCATCTGCTACGATCTCAGCAAGGCCTATACCTTTGCCACGCCGCAGGTTTCACAGGCCGCGATGGACCTTGCCAAACTCATCAACATGAAGGGCGGCATCGGTGGGGAACCGGTCGAAGTCATCGTGCGTGACCACGGGAACGAACCGCAGCGCGGAATCGAGTGCTACTCGAAACTCAGCCGCGAGGGCGTCTTTGTTTTCGATACCCTGTCCACTCCGGTGTCTCTGGCTATCCTGCCGCGGGCCATGGAAGACGGGCGTATCCTGATGCAGTCGCTTGTCGGGCGCGGCGATGCCGTTGATGGCACCGTCTTCGATTGGGTCTATCCGATCGGGCCGACCTATTGGGGACAGGCCGCCAACGATGTCGCCTACATCAAGCAATTGCATGACGGCGATCTGTCAGATGTGAAGGTCGGGTTTGTGTATTTCGATTATCCCTTCGGGCAGGAGCCGATCGAGATCCTGGAAACCCTGTCCGAGAAAGAGGGTTTCGAGCTTGAACTGTACCCCGTGCCACTGCCTGGCAGCGACCAGGCCGGTGTGTGGTCCAAGGTGCGCCGGGACAACCCAGATCATGTGATTGTCTGGATGCTGGGCGGTGCCCATGTGGTTGCCTCGAAAGAGATGCAGCGCAATCGCATTCCGATGGACAAATACATCTCCGTCAACTGGCTGAACGAAGTCGATATCGCCAACATCGGTAAAGAGGCCGCCAAAGGTATCAAGCGCGGGACCAATGTCGTGGGCGGTCAGGATATTGCCCTGTATCAGGAAATCATGGCCGAGCTTTATGACAAGGGCGAGGGATCCGGTCCGATCGAGAACACGCAGGACGTTTTCTACAACACCGGGCTGGCCATGTATTCGATCATGTTCGAAGCCGCGCGCAAGGCGGCGGAAGCCGAGGGGCTGCCGATCACTCCGACATCCTACAAGGCCGGACTGGAGTCGCTTGAGGGATTCGACGCGAACGGGCTGATGGCCCCCATTACGGTGACGGCCGAAGATCATGGCGGCGGTGGCAAGACCCGGATCGAGATGTGGGACGGGGAGACTTGGGTGCCGCAAACCGACTGGATCTCTGAGTACACGGACGTCGTGTGGGACGTGGTGAAAGAAAGTTCCTCACAATACGAGCAGTGAAAGACTGGTAGCAGGAAGGGCGACGTTACGCGGGGCGGCAGCGGCGTTTGCAAAGCGGTATCACCGCCCCAAACCAAACCAAACCAAACCAACGGGAGTGAGAGAACATGAAAGTCAAACAGCACATAAAGGCGGTGGCACTGACTGCCGCGCTGGCAGCAAGCGCGACTGTGGCCGCAGCGCAGGACAAGGAGCCGATCCGCTTCGGACTCTGCTTCGACCTTAGCAAATCCTACACTTTCGTTTCGCCGCAGGTGGCCCAGGCCGCCCAGGATCTGGCGATGTACACCAATGAAAATGGCGGTATCGAAGGGCATCCGGTAGAAATCATCGTTCGCGATCACGGCAACGAACCGCAGCGCGGTGTGGAATGCTACGAGCAGCTCAAGCGCGAAGGCGTGTTCCTTTTCTACATGCTCTCGACGCCGGTCACGAACGCGGTTCTGCCGCGTGCCATGAAGGACGGCAACGTTCTGATGCAGTCCTTCGTTGGCCGTGGCGATGCAGTTGACGGGGAAGTGTTCAAATGGGTTTTCCCGGTCGGTCCGACGTACTGGCAGCAGGCGGCAAATGACGTTGCCTTCATCAAGGGCCAGATGGGCGGTGACCTGAGCAAGGCGAAGATCGGGTTCATCTATCTGGATTATCCCTTTGGCCAGGAACCGATCGAGATCCTGAAAACGCTTTCCGAAAAGGAAGGGTTTGAACTGGAGCTTTACCCCGTGCCGCTCCCCGGTTCGGATCAGGCCGGTGCCTGGAGCAAGATCCGCCGTGATAAGCCAGATTACGTGATCAGCTGGCTTCTGGCTGGCGGGCATGTGGTTGCCTCGAAGGAAATGCGCCGCAACCGGTTCCCGATCGACCGTTACCTGTCGGTCAACTGGCTCAACGAGGTCGATATCGCCAACATTGGCGCACAAGAGGCAAAAGGCATTTTGCGCGGAACCAACGTGGCCGGTGGCCAGGAAGTTCCGATCGTCAAGACGATGCTGGAAACCTACTATGCCAATGGCAAGGGCAGCGGACCCGAGAATCTGGTGCGAGACGTGTACTATAACATGGGTATGGCGATTTATTCGGTCGGTTTTGAAGCCGCGCGTATCGCGATTGCCGAAAACGGTTGGCCGATCACACCGGAAAGCATGAAGAATGCCTATGAATCGATCGAGAACTTCGATGGAAACGGCACCATGGCCCCGGTTACAGTGACCGACAAAGATCATGGTGGTGGTGGCAAGACTCGGGTCGAGCAGTGGAATGGCGAAACCTGGGTTCCGCAGACCGACTGGAGCGCCGACTATCTCGACGTTGTGTGGGATGTCATCAAGCGCAGCTCCGCGACTTTCAAAGTCGAGTAGGACACAGCTTCCCCGCGGTAAACATATCGCGGGGAAGCTTTACGCACCCAAGTTGTTCAGAGAAACGAAGCAGGTATCATGAGTCCCATTAACGTGAAGATTGAAGATGGCATTGCGACCGTCTGTATCAACCGGCCAGAACGCAAGAACGCGCTTTCTGTGGCGGCGACGAACGGGCTGACCGACGCCTGGGAGAAGATCGAGGCGGACGACAGCGTTCGCGTGGCCATTCTGACGTCGGCCGATTGCGGCGTTTTCAGCGCCGGATTGGATCTGAAGGAAGCCACACAAATCGCACGCGACGAGGGCGTCGATATTCTGACCAAGATGCGCGACCCGTTTCACGAGACCATGCGCGCCTGCAAAAAACCGATCATCGCGGCGATGACGGGGTCGCTGATGGCGGGCGGAATGATGCTGACGCTGAATTGCGATCTGAGGGTCGGTCTCAAGGGAACCAAGGTCGGCATTACCGAAGTAAAGATCGGTCGTGGATCGCCTTGGGCATCGCCAGCATTGTACATGCTGCCGCAGCCCATCCTTATGGAAATTGTTCTGACCGGCGATTTGATGCCGATCGAGCGCCTGCACGAATACGGGTTCACCAACTATATCGAAGACACTCCCGATGCTGTCCGCGCACGGGCCTTCGACCTTGCCAAACGCATTGCCAGCGCGGCCCCGCTTTCGGTGATTGCGGCCAAAGGCGGCGTTCGCGCGACCATGGACCTGGGCTGTGCGGGTGGCCTGAAAGAGGGCAAGCGCCTGCACGAGGTGGTTTACGCCAGCAACGACGCGATTGAAGGCCCAAAGGCCTTTGCTGAAAAGCGAGCACCCGTCTGGACCGGGACCTGATGGAGACTTGAATGACTGAGCTTATTCGCCTGGACAGGGAAGGCCCTGTCGGAATCCTGCGTTTTCTTCAGCCGACAAAACGCAACCCTTACAGCATCGGGTTCGTCGAAGAACTGGTGGCGCTCCTGCGCGAAGCCGAACGGGACGCTACGATCCGTGCCGTTGTCATGACCGGCGGCGATCATTTCAGCAGCGGCGGCGATCTTGTCGGGTTTCAGTCCGAGATCGCCAAAGGCGCGCGGGCGACGTCGGAAATGGTGGACCTGGTTCACGATGGCGGACGCGCGGCCTATCTGTTTCGCAAACCTCTGATTTCCGCGGTATGCGGCGTGGCTTTTGGCGCGGGCCTCAGCCTGGCCTTGTCGGCGGACATTGTCGTTGCCGCCGAAGATGCCCGGCTGTGCGAAGTATTTGCACGCGTCGGCGGTTGTCCCGACACGGGATCAAGCTGGCTGCTTCAGCAGCGCGCCGGTGCGGGCGTGGCCCGGATGCTTGTGCTCACGGGCCGTGAAATCGACGGGCGCACCGCTAGGGACCTGCGCGTTGTCGAAGAATGTGTGCCGGCCAACCAGGTCGAAGTACGGGCGTTGGAAATTGCCCGCGAGATTGCAACGCACCCGATGTTTGGCGTTCAGACCGCCAAGCGTGTGATGCGCGCCGCAGCCGAGTGCAGCTATCTCGAGGCGCTGGATATCGAGCGCGATGCCCAAAGCGTTTTGCTGTGCGCGCATGACTTTCCCGAAGCGATGAAAGCGTTTTCGGAAAAAAGAACTCCAGAATTCAAAGACCGTTAGCTCGGTTGAAACCTTATCGCAAAACTCAAGGAGACCACGCCAATGAAGGTACTCGTGCCCGTGAAACGGGTGATCGACTACAACGTGAAGGTCCGCGTCAAGGCGGATGGCAGCGGTGTCGATCTCGCCAACGTTAAGATGTCGATGAACCCGTTCGACGAAATCGCCGTCGAAGAGGCGATCCGCCTAAAAGAGGCCGGCAAGGCCGAAGAGGTCGTCGCGGTATCCATCGGCGTCAAACAGGCGCAGGAAACCCTGCGCACCGCACTGGCCATGGGCGCCGACCGCGCCATCCTGGTCGTCGCAGCGGATGACGTGCACCAGGATATCGAGCCGCTGGCAGTGGCCAAGATCCTTGCCAAGGTCGTGGAAGAGGAACAGCCCGGTCTGGTTCTCTGCGGCAAGCAGGCGATCGACAACGACATGAATGCCACCGGCCAGATGCTGTCGGCGATCCTCGGTTGGAGCCAGGCGACCTTTGCCTCGGAAGTGGGCATCGATGGCGACAGCGCCGTCGTCACCCGCGAGGTCGATGGCGGCCTGCAGACCATCAAGGTCAAGATGCCGACCGTCGTTTCCGTCGACCTGCGCCTGAACGAACCGCGCTATGCGTCGCTGCCCAACATCATGAAGGCCAAGAAAAAGCCGCTGGATGAAAAGACGGCCGCCGACTATGGCGTCGACGTCACCCCGCGCCTGACCGTGGTCAAGACGTCCGCGCCGGCCGAACGCGCCGCCGGTGAAATGGTTGGCTCGGTCGACGAGCTGGTTGCTAAACTCAAGGAAAAGGGGGCGGTGTGATGGCTGTTCTTCTTCTTGCCGAAGTCAACAATGGTGTACTATCGATGGACGCGACCGCAAAGGCGGTCACCGCGTCCAAGGCCCTGGGCGACGTGACGGTTCTGTGCGCCGGCGCGTCTGCCGCCGACGCCGCGAAAGAAGCCGCGACAATCGACGGCGCGGCCAAGGTGCTGGTCGCCGAAGACCCCGCGCTGGGTCATCGCCTGGCGGAATCGACCGCCGACCTGATCGTGTCGCTGGCAGGCGACTACGATCACATCGTGGCACCCGCCACCACCGACGCCAAGAACGTGCTGCCCCGCGTGGCCGCGCTGCTGGACGTGATGATGCTGACCGATGTCTCCGGCGTGGTCGATGCCGACACGTTCGAGCGCCCGATCTATGCAGGTAACGCGATCCAGACGGTGAAATCGGGCGACGCAAAAAAGGTCGTGTCCTTCCGCACCGCCAGCTTCGACGCGGCCGGCACCGGTGGCTCGGCCGCCGTGGAAACCGTGGGCGGCGCATCCGTTTCGGGCCTGTCGGAATGGGTCGAAGACAAGGTCGCCGAAAGCGACCGTCCCGAACTGACCTCGGCCGGTATCGTGGTTTCGGGCGGCCGTGGCGTCGGCTCGGAAGACAATTTTGCGCTGATCGAGAAACTGGCCGACAAGCTGGGCGCCGCCGTTGGCGCATCCCGCGCCGCCGTCGACTCGGGCTTTGCACCGAACGACTGGCAGGTCGGCCAGACCGGCAAGGTGGTCGCGCCTGACCTGTATATCGCCGTCGGCATCTCGGGTGCGATTCAGCACCTTGCGGGCATGAAGGACAGCAAGATCATCGTCGCGATCAACAAGGACGAAGAGGCCCCGATCTTCCAGGTTGCCGATTACGGTCTGGTCGCCGACCTGTTCGAGGCCGTGCCCGAACTGACCGACAAGCTGTAAGCCATTGCAAAAAAGTATAAAAAGGCCCGCCTGTTTTGTCGAGCCTTTTTATACGAGCCGAATGGGCGGCGTGTTGATTGGATAAATCCGGATGCGCACGGTCCGAAGCCGTGTGACGCCCCGTCAGAACGGCTCGGGTTCATTGTGAGAAAAAAACACTTGTTAGATTTTTTCAATGCAAGCATGACTCGATAGGAATAAAACATGTCTCTGATCAAGAACTCCCCGAGTTGGGCAGTGGATGAACACAAGATGTTCGCCGATAGTACACGCAGGCTTTTCGATGCAGAGATGGCTCCGAAGATTGAAAAATGGGCGGAGCAGGGAATTGTTGACCGCGACTTCTGGAAAACAGTCGGTCAGCAGGGTGTCATGGGTGGCTCGATTGCCGAAGAATATGGTGGGTTCGGTGGCGGCATCGGGTTCGACGCGATTACCGTCTACGAGCAGGGGCGCACCGGTGATACGGGTTGGGGCTATGGGATCCAGTCCATCGTAATCCATTATCTCAACGCATATGGCAGTGAGGAACAGAAGAAAAAGTGGTTGCCGAAACTGGTCAGCGGCGACAGCGTTGCGGCGATTGCCATGACCGAGCCTGGAACGGGCTCTGACCTCCAGAACGTACAAACCTATGCGGAAAAGGATGGCAACCACTACAAGATCAACGGTTCGAAGATCTTTATCACAAACGGGCACACGGCGGATCTCGTTGTTATCGTGGCAAAGACCGACCGCAACGCCGGCGCTAAGGGCGTTTCGTTGATCGTTCTGGAAACCGAGGGCGCCGAGGGCTTTCGCCGGGGACGGAACCTGAAGAAACTGGGTATGAAAGGTTCGGATACTGCTGAGCTGTTCTTCGAGGATGTGCGCGTGCCTACGGCGAACCTGCTTGGTCCGGAAGAGGGGCAGGGGTTCTACCAGCTGATGAAGCAGCTGCCTTGGGAGCGGCTGATGATCGGCATTACCGCCCTCGGTTTTATTGATTTTGCGATCGATGAAACGGTGAAATATGTTCAGGACCGCAAGGCATTTGGAAGCCGGATCATGGACTTCCAGAATACACGCTTCAAACTGGCGGAATGCAAAACCAAGGCCGAATTGCTACGTTCCTTCGTAAATGACGGGCTCGCGCGTCTTGAAGCGGGCGAACTTGATGCGGCCACGGCTTCGATGGCGAAGTGGTGGGGCAGCCAGACGCAGAACGAGGTCATGCATGAATGCCTGCAACTGCACGGCGGTTACGGTTTCATGATGGAATACCCCATCGCGCGTCTTTATGCCGACAGCCGGGTCCAGATGATCTATGGCGGCACCAACGAGATCATGAAGGAACTGATCGCGCGTTCGCTGGATGTTTGATCCGTCTGGTGCCGGGTGGGGCTATTCCCTACCCGGCACCAGAATCTCGTCGCTGTGTTCCCCAAGTCGCGGGGCCGGGCGATGATCATGCCGCGCCGGTGTTGCCGAGAATCGTATCGGCGGGCGTGTCGTCCAGATCGGTCCTTCGGATGGGTGATCAATCCGTTGGAAGAAGCCGGTCGCGGCAAGATGGGGATCGTTCGGCAAATCTGACAGGTTGCGCACCGGCATGGCGGGTATATCTGCCTGCTCCATCAGGGCAAGCCAGTCATCCGTGGTCCGGGTCAGCGCAATCTGCGCCACCATATCGTATACCGCGCCGATGTTGCGGCTTCGGGCATCCATGTCAGTGACCCAGACATGGTCGATCATGTCGTCGCGCCCGACCGCCTGAAAGAACCGCGCCCATTGCACGTTGGTGTAGGGCAGAATGGTGATATAGCCATCTACCGTCTGAACCGGACGCCTGTGCGGAACCAGCATGCGGGCATAGCCGAAATCCTGCGGAGTCTCCTCGAAGGTGGCGCCATCCATGTGTTCGGCCAACAGGAAGGCGGCCAGCGTCTCAAACATCGGAACTTCGACATGCTGGGCCTCTCCCGTACGCTCGCGGTGGAACAGTGCACCCATCACGGCATAGGCAGCGGTGACCCCGCCAAGCTTGTCGGCGAGAATTGTCGGGGCATAAGAGGGCGGTGCCTCGGGGTCGCGAAGGGTCGCCAGGCTGGCCAATCCCGACACCGACTGAACGGAATCGTCGAACGCAGGCTTGGCGGCATAGGGTCCGTCCTGCCCGAAACCGGTAGCGGATACCGTGATCAGGTTCGGGTTTTCCTGGCGTAGGGTTTCGGGATCCAAAGACAATCTGGCAAGCGCCGCAGGCCGGATGCTCGAAATCATCACATCGGCATCGATGAGCAGTTTGCGCAACTGATCGCGACCGGTTTGTGTTTTGAGGTCGAGTACGACACTGCGCTTGTTACGGTTGGTCCCCAGAAAAGCGGCCCCCATCAGCTTGTTGCGCGATGGCTGGACCTGGCGAAGAAGATCGCCCTCGGGGCCTTCCACCTTGATCACATCGGCCCCCAGATCGCCCAGCATCTGCGTCGCCAAAGGTCCGAAAACTACAGAAGTCAGATCGACGATCTTCACGCCTTGAAGGATCGCCGGTTTGTTCTCAGCGGTCATTTGGTTGTCCACCGTTTTAGTTGTCCACCGTTTTCATGAAAGGGGCCCGAATTCGGCGCGTATGGCTTCACCTTCCGCATCGAAGGCCGGGCAGGGGCCCAGTGCCGTTTCGCCGAGGCTGCGCCGGATCGGGGGTGTCGGGACTTTGATCTCGCCCGAGGGTGTGCTTATCACGGATCGGTCAAGCTGCGGGTGATCGGACAGGTCCGCCACGTCGTTCACCGCGCCGGAGGCAATGCCCGCAGCGTCAAGGCGCTTCAGCATCTCGGTGCGATCATGCGAGGCGAACACGGCCTTGATGAGCTCTTCGAGCGCGGGTTTGTTGTTGATGCGCGATGTGTTGTCGTGAAAACGGGGGTCGGTCGCCAGCGCCGCGTCGCCCAGTATGTGTTCACAGAACCGTTGCCATTCGCCGTTGTGTTGCACGGTAATGACGACAAGCTGGCCGTCTTTGCACTGATAGGCCCCGTAGGGACAGATGACCGTGTGGTTCAGCCCGACACGCGGTGTAGGCTTGCCAAGGTAATCGTGATACAGCAGCGGTACCGACATCCAGTCGGCCATCACATCGAACATTGCTACGGAAACGCCGCTGCCCTTGCCGGTGCGATCACGCCCGACAAGTGCTTCGCAGATTCCTGCATGGGCTGTCATACCGGTGGCGATATCGCAGACCGACACGCCCACCCGTCCCGGTCCGTCGGGCGTACCGGTCACTGATGCCAGACCGCTTTCGCATTGCACAAGAAGGTCGTAGGCCTTGGCGTTGCGCATCGGGCCGTCTTCGCCATATCCGGTGATGTCGCAGGTCACCAGGCGCGGGAACCTCTTTCGCAGACTTGTGGAATCGAGCCCGAGCTTGGCCAGCGCGCCCGGCAGCAGGTTCTGAATAAACACATCTGCGTTTTCCAGCATCCTGAGCAGGATTTCACGGTCTTCGTCGGCTTTAATGTCCAAGGCGACCGATTCTTTGCCTCGGTTCAGCCATGTGAAATAGGCGCTTTCACCGTTGGCGGCGGTATCGTAGGCGCGGGCGAAATCACCTGCGCCCTTGCGTTCGATCTTGATCACGCGTGCGCCGGCGTCGGCCAGCCGCGAGGAGCAAAAAGGCGCGGCGACTGCCTGTTCCAGCGCAACGACGAGTTTGCCGGAAAGGGGGGCTAAGTCTGAACCTGACATGAGTTTCTCTCAATTGATCCTGAAAGGTTGACTAAATCTAACAATTGTTAGAATGATTATCAATACGCTTAAACAAAGACTGGGTCGCTTGAAGGAGAACGCCTATGCAGGATGCCAAAGGACCAGACCAGCTTTTCCAACGCGCGCTGGCAGAGGGAGAGATCCTGCTGCCCAAGTGCGACGACTGCGGGGCCTATCACTTTTTCCCGCGAGTCCTGTGTCCACATTGTCATGGCACCGCGATTTCGTGGAAGCAGGCCACCGGCAAGGGACGAGTCTACACCACAACCGTCGTGCGCCGAAGCCACGACCGCGGCGGCGACTACAACGTGTGCATGGTCGAGCTTCAAGAGGGCGTTCGAATGATGAGCCGGGTCGAAGGCATTGCACCGGGTGAGGTCGCCATCGACATGGCTGTAACCGCTTTCGTGGGCGAGGCCGAGGACGCTCCTGCCGTGCTCTTCAAGCCGTCGGAGGTATAAGTCATGACCACAGAACTTCGGGGGAAATCCGCCATCGTGGGAACCGGTCATGCCGGTTTCGGAGAAGCCCATGGCCTGACGGCCTATGATGTCATGGCGCAATCTGCGCTTGCGGCGCTTGGCGATGCCGGGCTGAAACTGTCCGACGTCGACGGGCTGTTTTGCACCATGATGGAAGACAGCATGCCGGCGCTTATGGCGGCGGAGTATCTGGGCATCCAGCCCCGTTTCATTGATGGCACGATGTCGGGCGGTTCGTCCTTCGTAAACTACCTGACGTCCGCGACCATGGCGCTGGACGCCGGTCTGTGTGATGTCGCGCTGATTGTTTATGGCTCCAACCAGCGCACCGCGTCGGGCAGACTGGTGACCGCTTCACGTCCGCCGGCCTACGAGGCGCCGTATAATCCGCGCTATCCGATCTCGGCCTATGCGATGGCGGCGGCGCGGCACATGCATGAATATGGCACCACCCGCGAACAGCTGGCCGACGTGGCCGTCGCCGCGCGGGCCTGGGCGCAGCACAACCCCGAAGCGTTCGAGCGCGGCCCGCTGACCCGCGAGGACGTGTTGGGTGCGCGCATGGTGGGCGATCCATTGACCGTGCGCGACTGTTGTCTTGTCACCGACGGCGGCGGCGCGATCGTAATGGTCCGCGCGGACCGCGCCCGGGATTTCCCGAAGGCGCCTGTCTATGTGCTGGGCAGTGCGGCGGAGAGCTCGCACCGGCAGATTTCCCAGATGAAGGATTTCACCGTGACCGCGGCCCGCGACTCGGGCGCGCGCGCCTTTGCGGCGGCCGGAGTGACCCCTGCGGATATCCAGGCGGTCGAGCTCTATGATGCCTTCACCATCAACACGATTTTGTTTCTCGAAGATCTTGGGTTCTGCGCGAAGGGCGAGGGAGGGGCCTTTGTCGAGGGCGGACGCATCGCGCCTGGCGGCGTCTTGCCGGTGAACACGAATGGCGGCGGCCTGTCCTGTGTGCACCCCGGGATGTACGGCATCTTCACAGTGATCGAGGCTGCCCGTCAGATCCGTGGCGACGCGCCGGGCATTCAGTTGGAGGATATTGATCTGGCGCTGGCGCATGGCAACGGCGGTGTGCTGTCCAGTCAGGTCACGGCGATACTTGGATCGCAAAACACGCTCTGACGGCAACTAAGGGAGGAAAGTAAATGCCATTGGATTTCGAGGCACTGTCGAACTGGGACTTTGAGGAAATCGAACAGACGCTGACCGAGCGGGATACCATCCTGTATGCACTCGGCCTTGGGTTCGGCGAGGATCCGACCGACAAAAAGGAGCTGGCCTATGTCTATGAGGACGGGCTCAAGGCAGTTCCCTCGATGGCGGTCATTTTGGGGTATCCCGGCTTCTGGCTGCGCGATCCCAAGACCGGCGTAAACTGGCAAAAAGTGCTGCACGGAGAACAGTGGCTCGACATCTACAAGCCGCTGCCGACACATGGCCGGATTGTCGGCCGCAGCAAGATCGACTTCATCGCCGACAAGGGCGAGGGCAAGGGAGCCGTCATTTACCAAAGCCGTGATATTATCGACGCGGACAGCGGTGAAAAACTGGCGCGCGTGGCGATGTCGGCTTTCTGTCGCGGTGATGGGGGGTTCGGCGGTGAGAACCAGGCAGGTCCGGCACCCGCAGTTCTGCCTGATCGGGCGCCTGATCATGTATGTGATATCGATACCCTGCCGCGCCAAGCCCTTATTTATCGTCTCAGCGGTGATTTCAATCCGCTTCATGCTGACCCGGATGTTGCCCGTTCTGTCGGGTTTGACCGCCCTATCCTGCATGGTCTGGCGACCTATGGGCTGGCGGCCCGGGCGATTCTCAAGACGTTACTGGACTATGATTCTGCCCGGCTTGTCGGTCTGGATGTTCGGTTCTCGGCGCCGGTCTATCCCGGCGAAACCGTGCGGTTCGAAATCTGGCAAGAGGACGGCGAGGCCCGGTTTCGAGCGTCTATACCGGCACGCGACGTGGTTGTTCTGAACAACGGCGCGGCGCGCTTCGCCTGAGGCAGTGAAGATGGCTCAACCGCTCAAGGATATCCTGGTGCTGGATTTCAGCACACTTCTTCCCGGTCCGATGGCGACGCTCATGCTGTCCGAGGCCGGCGCCGAAGTGATCAAGTTCGAGCGTCCCGGAGTCGGCGAGGACGCGCGCCAAACCGAGCCCAAGATCGACGGAGAGAGCATCGGATTTGCCGTGTTGAACCACGGCAAGCGATCGGTGGCCATCGACCTCAAGTCAAGGGGCGCAGTGGAACGTCTGCGCCCCTTGATCGAGAGGGCCGATGTTCTTGTAGAGCAGTTCCGTCCCGGCGTGATGGACCGGCTGGGGCTTGGTTATGAAGCGGTGCGCAAGATCAATCCCGGTCTCATCTATTGCTCGATCACCGGCTATGGCCAGACCGGACCAAAGGCCAGCGCCGCCGGCCACGACCTCAACTACGTCGGTGATGCGGGTATCCTGTCGCTCAGTCGTGGACCGGATGACCAGCCAACGGCCCCGTTCGGGCTGGTCGCCGATATCGGCGGCGGAACCTATCCTGCGGTGATGAATATCCTGCTGGCCCTGATTGCGCGGCAGGCAAGCGGGCAGGGGACGCATCTGGATATCGCAATGGCCGAGGGGGCGTTCGCCTTTGCCTATTGGGCCCATGCCGAAGGTGTGATTGCCGGGCAGAACATCGAAAGCGGTGGCAGCCGTCTGACGGGTGGCCTGGCCCGGTATCGGCTTTATACGGCTGCGGACGGGCGTCAGATCGCCGTCGGCGCATTGGAAGAAAAGTTCTGGCAGTCGTTCTGCGATGTCATTGGTTTGCCGGTGGCCCTTCGCGATGACTGGTCCGATCCAAATGCCTGTGCCGCGGAGGTTGCACGTCGTCTGAGGGAACATCCCTCGACCCATTGGGAGGCTTTGCTGGCAGCGGCAGATTGCTGCTGTTCGGTCGTGAAGACGCCCGCCGAGGCGGCGCGTGACCCGCATTTCAAAGCGCGTGACGTGTTCGGGCGGACAGTAAAAATCTCCGGCCGGGACGCGCCCGCTTTGCCGCTGCCAATTGCCCCGGAGTTCCGTTCTTCGGGAAATTCGGTCGGAGTTGCAGCCACTCTGGGCGAAGACAATACGCGTTATGGCGTGGACCAACCGAAGACAGAGTAAATCCCGTTGACGGGCAGGTTTTGAATCGATAATCTAACAATTGTTAGAAATAAAGAGGGGCCAATGGACAAGTCTGACGATGACCTGCCGACTGAAGCTGAGCGTTATGTCATGCCATCGCGCTTTGTGGAAAGCGATAGCTTGGAAGTGCAGGGTTTCGTGACATCGGCTTTGCGTGATCTTCCTGTGGACGCAACCAATCGAGATAAGGCGATCCGCCTGTTCGAAGCGGTGCGCGACGATATTCGCTATGATCCCTATTGTTTTGCGCTGGATGAGGACTCTTACCGTGCCAGCCGTATCGCTGGGGCGGAAGCGGCGTTTTGCGTTCCCAAGGCAATTCTTCTGGCGGCTTGTTTGCGTGCTGTGGGTATCCCCGCCGCTCTGGGGTTCGCGGATGTGCGCAACCACCTGAATACACCCAAGTTGCAGGAGTTGATGGGGACCGATCTCTTTATCTACCACGGCTATGTTCAGCTGTGGTTGGGGAATGAGGCCTACAAAGTGACACCTGCATTCAACATGGAACTGTGTGAAAGATTCGGGGTCAAACCCCTGGTCTTCGACGGCTATCACGACGCGCTCTTTCATGAGTTCGACGAACAGAATCACCGACACATGGAATATGTGAACGACCGTGGTCTCTATTTCGACGCGCCGATGGGTGAGTTCCTGGTGGCGTTCAAGGAAACCTATCCGAAGCTGGAAGAATTCAACCGCATCCGGATATCCAAGGAGGCGAGCGGATACGATGACGGTTTCGCAAAGGAGGGTGCCTCTTGAGGTATCTGGAAGACTTCTCGCCGGGCCAGGTCTATCGCTTTCGCAGCGCTCCGATGAGCGCGGATTCAATAAAGGCGTTTGCCGAGGAATGGGATCCGCAGCGGCTGCACACCGACGAAGACTATGCAACCGCCATACATGGCAGCCTGATCGCCTCGGGCTTTCAGACGATGCTGGAAGTGTTTAGGCCGGTCATGTCTGAAATGATGGTCGATGTCGCCAATATCGGTGGCATGGGCTTTGACAATCTGCGCTGGCTGCGGCCGGTGCGCCCGAACGAACCCCTTGATGTCGAACTGACGGTCAACGCGGTCACGCCGTCAAAAAGCAAGCCCGACAGAGGTGTTTTGCACTATACGCTCAGCGCCAAAAACCCTGCGGGCGAGGTCGTTTTTTCGACCGACACCCCCGTAATGATCCAGCGAAAACAAAATGACACAGACTGATATCCTTTCCAGCGAACAAGAAGACCTTCGCCTGTTGCGCGAGAGCGCGCGCACGTTGTTTGAACGGGCGGGCGGAAGTGACAGAGCCCGAAAACTTCGTGATGCCGGGGGCGGTTTCGATGCGGAGATGGTCCGGGAACTCGCCGAGGCCGGTGTTTTCGGCGTGGCGGTGCCCGAAGATCAGGGCGGGCTTGGCATGGGCCTAGCCGCCGGGGGTGTCATCGCCGAGGAAGTCGGCCGTGTGATTGCCCCGGAACCGGTCGTGTCGACGATCGGTCTGAGCCTCGGCCTTCTGCGCCGCCTTTGTCCGGATCATCCGAAGATGGCACAGCTCATCGGCGGCGAAATTTCCTTGGCGGTTGCCTGGCAGGAACGCGGCCCCGACGGGGCGCCTGCCGATGCGACCTGCCGATACGCGGACGGAAAGCTGACCGGTGGCAAGGCCTGGGTCGTCGGTGCGATCGGTTCGCACGGGTTCCTTGTCGTGGCCGAACAGGATGATGGTCCGGTTCTGGTTCTGGCTGAGGCAGACGCGCAGGGGCTTGTCATCGACAAGCGGACGCAGGCGGATGGCAGCTCTCTGGGCGAGCTTTCGTTTTCGGGAACTCCGGCCGCGGAATTGGCCAGCGGCGGTGCGGTTCTCACTGCACTGGCCGAGGCTGTCGCCGATGCAACGGCGCTTGCCGCGGCCGAGCTTGTCGGCCTGAGCGAGCGCGCCTTCGAGATCACGCTCGACTACATCAAGACGCGGGAGCAGTTCGACAAGCCGATCGGATCATTCCAGGTCATCCAGCACCGTGCCGTCGACCTCAACGTGATGTGCGAGGTCGCGCAGGCCGGAGTGCGGGAGGCGCTTGCGCAGATGGACAGCGAAACCGATCCGAAGGTTCGGGCCCCGATTGCCAGCCGCGCCAAAGCGCGCGCCGTCACGGCCGCCAAGAAAATCACCCGCGACGCCATCCAGCTGCACGGGGCCGTCGGGTACACGGATGAGTTCGATATCGGGCTCTACCTGAACCGGGCGCTGGTGCTGTCGGCCTGGTTGGGCGACGATGCCTATCACAGGCGGATATGGTTCGAGGCACGCGAAGCAGAGGGGGCAGCACAATGACCGACTGGAACGCTATGACCGATGCAGAGTTCCGCAAAGAAGTGCGCCAGTTCTTCGAGGCGGAATATCCCGAGGAGCTGCGTCACCTGCCGCACCGACCGAAGTTCGCCGAGATCGAACATTGGCACCGCAAGCTTCACGCCAAGGGCTGGGTTGCACCGGCCTGGCCCGCTGAATTCGGCGGGATGGGGCTAAATGCCTCCAAGCTTCTGATCTTCTACGAGGAACAGCAGCGTTGGGGCGTCAATCGCGGTCGTGACATGGGCGTGCAGATGGTCGGCCCACTGATCATCAAATTCGGCACCCAGAAACAGAAGGATTACTGGCTGCCGCGTATCCTGAGTTGCGAAGACATCTGGTGCCAGGGCTACTCCGAGCCCGGCGCAGGGTCGGATCTGGCCAACCTGCGCACGCGCGCGGAAATTGACGGGGACGACTTTGTCATCAACGGACAGAAGATCTGGACCACGATGGCGCATGACGCTACGCACATTTTCATGCTGGTGCGCACCGATCCGGATGCACCCAAGAAACAACAAGGCATCAGTTTCCTGCTCGCTCCGATGGATCAGCCCGGAGTCGATGTGCGCACCATCACGACCCTGTCGGGCGAGACCGAGTTTTGCGAGGTCTTCTTTGACAATGCACGGACGCCCCGCGAGAACCTCGTGGGCGAGCTGAACAAGGGTTGGACGATGGCCAAGGCTCTCTTGAGCTTCGAACGCATTTTCATCGGTTCGCCAAGTCTGGCCCAGAACGCTCTGGGACAGCTTGAAAGCTTTGCCCGTGGCCGTGGCGCGTTTGACGATCCGGTGTTCCGTGACCGCTTTGCCCAGGCGGCACTGGATGTGGAAGATCATGCCGCGCTTTATGCCCGTTTTGCAGATCAGCTCAAACGTGGCGAGACGCTGGGTGCGGATGTCTCCATGCTGAAGATTTGGGTGACTGAATGCTTCCAGCGCATCACCGAGCTGATGATCGAAGCAGCCGGTCCCGATGGCGGCTCCATCGGGCCGCTTCAGGTTGGCAATGTTAGCGTCGACGTTTTGTCGAGCTTCTACAAGGCCAGACCTACCACGATCTATGGTGGATCGAACGAAATCCAAAGAAACATCCTGTCCAAGGCCGTCCTGGGACTGCCTGGCTGACTCAATACCCCACGGAGGAAATAGAACTATGTCGGATCGTTATGCAAAATACGATAAACTGAAATTTGACTACCCGGCGGATCGCGTGCTGCGCATCACGTTCGACCGGCCCGAGACGTTTAACTCGGTCGATGCCGAAACTCACACCCAGATGACGGACATGTGGATCGATATCGACCGTGACCCAGACATCAATTCGGTCATCGTGACCGGTGCGGGCAAGGCGTTTTCCGCCGGTGGCGATTTCAGCCTGATCGAAAACATGATTGGCAACTCGCACGAGATCATGAAGACGTGGAAAGAAGCCAAGGATCTCGTCTACAACATCATCAACTGCAACAAGCCGATCATTTCCGCGATCAATGGCCCTGCGGCCGGCGCGGGCCTTGTGGTTGCCATCCTCGCCGACATCTCGATCGCCGGAAAGAAGGCCAAGATTGTCGATGGTCATCCCCGCCTTGGTGTTGCCGCCGGTGACGTCGCGGCGATTATCTGGCCGCTGCTGACCTCGATGGCCAAGGCGAAATACTATCTGATGACCTGCAAGCCGGTGTCGGGCGAAGAGGCCGAGCGTATCGGTCTGGTATCAATGTGCGTCGAGGATGACGAGCTGCAGCAGATCGCGCTGGATACAGCCGTCGAACTAGCCAACGGCTCGCAAAGCGCGATTCGCTGGACCAAGTATTCGCTGAACAACTGGCTGCGCCAGGCCGGGCCGATCTTTGATGCGTCGACCGCGCTGGAGATGCTTGGCTTCATGAGCGAGGACGTCAAGGAAGGTGTGTTGTCGCACCGCGAGAAGCGCGCGCCAAACTTCCGCAAGGACTGCCCGCTCTAAAGCCTGATTGGACGAGGAGGCATGGAAATGTCTGATGATATCTACCAAGATATAGCGCAAGCCTATGCCGCTGCGGCCGAAAAGGCTCCTGGTCTGAAATCGCGATTCACGGCTGCCGGATTCGATCCGGCAGCCGTCACATCGGTGGCGGACCTTTCGCGCCTTCCAGTGATGAAGAAGGAAGAGCTTCTGAAGATTCAGCGCGAGAACCCGCCTTTTGGCGGGTTCCTCGCCTCGGATTTAAAGGATATCGGGCGAATCTACGTGTCCCCCGGCCCGATTTTCGAACCAGCCCTTTCGGGCGGTGGCGGCCACGGCCTTGACCTTCTGTTCAAGGCCGCAGGCGTGGGGCCGGGAGATATCATCCTGAACACCTGGATGTATCATCTGGTACCGGCTGGCCTGCTGTTCGACGAAGCGGCACAGGCCGCAGGCGCCACGGTGATCCCGGGCGGCGTCGGCAACACCGAGCTTCAGGCACAAATCATCGTCGAAACCGGCGTGACTTCGATCTGTGCTTCGACTGCGTTTTTCCTGACGCTGGCGGACAAGGTGATCGAAACCTATGGCCGCGACGCCTGGAAGGTGAAAACCGCCTTTCTGGGCGGGGAAATGGGCGACTGGATGGCCAAACGCCGCCGGATCGAGGCCGATTACGGCGTGTCGACCTGGGCCGCCTATGCCACAGCCGATCTGGGCCTTGTCGCCTATGAGGATGGCGGCGACGGCTATCTGGTTCATCCCGACCGCGTGGTGCAGATCTGCGATCCGGTCAGCGGGGAACAGGTCGCCCATGGTGAACCAGGCGAGGTTGTCGTGACCGCGCGCGATGCCACTTGGCCGATGATCCGGTTCGGCACCGGCGACAGCGCCTTTGCCCTGGAAAGCAACGCGGATGGCACCGTCAGCCGGATTTCAGCATTGCAGGGCCGGGTCGGGGCAGCGGTCAAAGTGCGCGAGATTTTCGTTTATCCGCGCGTGGTTGAGGAAGTTGTCATCGGCACGCCGGGCGCAAAGGCCGCGCAGGCCGTGGTAACGCGCGAGAACGATCGCGACATGATCCGCCTCTCGCTTGTGCTGGAAGACGGTGCCGACGCTTCTGCTGCGGAAGCGGCCGCAGCTGAGGCCTTTAAATTGCATGCCAGGATCCGTGCCGACGCGGTGAGCATTGTTGCGGAACTGCCCGAGAATGCAGAACTGATCGTCAACCAAAAAGACCGCTAAGATCGGATCTCGATCATTCGCGACAACCGCAGAAACAGATGGGCGGCCGGGCAACTGGCCGCCCTCTATCGTCAGGAACAGTGCGCATCTTTGGCGGCGTGGTATTCTCGGTCGAGACGGTCGATGTAGGCCGCCGTGGTCATCACCTCTTTCACCGCTCCGATCCAGAGCAGCCCGATCTGATTGGCCCAAGGTAATTGTTAGTGCATGATTGGGCTGGTTTCCATTGGGATGATGGTTTCGTGAGCCGGTGGCCGATAGTCCAATGCACTGTGTGGCCTCTTGGTGTTGTAGTGTTTCCTCCATTGCTTGATCAGGATTTGAGCCTCACGCAGGCTATAGAAGATTTCCCCATTGAGCAGTTCATCCCGCATCCGCCCGTTGAAGCTTTCGTCGGAGATGAAGCGGCTGCGCGAGTTGGAAGACGAGAATGCGCGGCTGAAGAAGATCGTCGCGGATCTGACACTGGATCGCGAGATGCTCCAGGACGTCATCAAAAGAAAGCTCTGAAGCCGGGTCGGAAGCGCGAACTGATTGACGGGATGTGCGCGGACTGGGCGGTGTCGATCCGGCGGGCTTGTGGGGCTCTCCGGTTTGACCGTTCCACCTACCACTACATATCCCGGCGCCCCGATCCGGCGGCTTTGAAAACGCGGATCAAGGAGATCTGCGAAACCCGTGTGCGCTACGGCTATCGCCGGGTGCATGTCGTCCTTTGTCGCGAAGGCTGGGACGTGAATATCAAGAAAGTCTATCGCATTTACAGGGAGTTGGGCTTGCAACTCAGAAACAAGACGCCGAAACGACGGGTGAAGGCCAAGCTGCGCGATGACCGGGCCGAGGCTGTCGGCCCCAACGATGTCTGGGCGATGGACTTCGTGCATGACCAGCTTGCCACGGGCAAGAAGCTGCGCGTCCTGACGGTCGTGGACACGTTCTCGCGTCATTCGCCGGTGCTGGATGTTCGGTTCAGTTATCGCGGGGAAGACGTGGTCGCCACCCTGGATCGGGTGTGCCGGCGGATCGGCTATCCGAAGACGATCCGGGTCGACCAGGGTAGCGAGTTCATCTCCCGCGACATGGACCTCTGGGCCTATCAGCGCGGCGTGATCCTTGACTTCTCACGGCCCGGTAAGCCGACCGATAACGCTTTCATCGAGGCCTTTAACGGACGGTTCCGGCAGGAGTGCCTGAACACACATTGGTTCATGAACCTTGCGGATGCCTGCGAAAAAGTGGAGGCTTGGCGGAGATACTACAATGACGAACGGCCACACAGCGCGATCGGGAACAAACCGCCGATCCTGCTGACGAAATCGGGAGGCGCAACCAGCCCGTCACCCCGATCATAGCCGGAAAACTCTGCCCGCCGCTGGTCCAAAGATGGGTGTCGCTTCAAGGTTGAGCAAACTCTACATCAGAACGAGGGAGGTTTCGGGGGGCATGTATGAACTGCCTTCTCCTGCAAGCGATTTGTCGATGTGCGCGTTTCGCGTGATGGCGGGCACTGATTTCATCTGATCGTGGGCAGTGATTTCACGGGAAGGCGGGCACCTGTTTCGCGGGATCGCGGGCATTGATTTCGCGCGATCATGGGCAGGACTGGCCAACGAACTGCAGTTACTCCGCCTCCTGAAGAACAGGAGGATCGGAATGCCGACAGGACGTTTGACCATGCGCCGTATTCGGGACGTATTGAGACTGAGATTTGCCCAAGGGCTGAGCGAGCGTGCGATCGCCGCGTCGCTGGGGCTTGGGAAAGGAAGTGTTGGGACCTATCTGCGCCGCGCGCGCGATGCCGGCTTGGCGTGGCCGCTGCCGGAAGGTCTGGATGACGACAGCCTTGAGCTGTTGTTGTTTCCAAACGCATCGGATGTATCTGACCCGGAGCGTCCGGTCCCGGATTGGGCGGCGGTCGACAAGGATCTGCGTCGGCGCAGCGTGACCCGCATGTTGCTCTGGCAGGAATATCGTGCGCAGCACCCCAACGGGTTTGGTTACACTTGGTTTTGCACTCATTTTGAGGCGTGGAAGGGGCGTGTCCGACCGAGCATGCGGCAGACACATGTCGGCGGCGAAAAGGTATTTATCGACTTTGCGGGTGACACGATCGACATTGTCGATCCGGCCACGGGTGAGGTCAGCGAGGCCAAGCTGTTTGTCGCGGCGATGGGTGCCTCGAGCTATACCTATGCTGTGGCCGTCGCCAGCGAAGGCCTTGAGGACTGGATTGCGGCCCATGTCGGAATGTTCGCCTATCTGGGCGGCGTGCCGCAGGTCGTCGTGCCCGACAATCTCAAGTCAGCCGTGATCAAGGCAGACCGGTATGATCCCGGCTTGAACCGGACCTATGCAGAAATGGCGGAACATTACGGCACGGCGATCCTGCCTGCGCGCGTGCGCAAACCCAAGGATAAGGCCAAGGTCGAGGTGGCCGTTCAGGTTGCCCAACGCTGGATCCTCGCGCGGCTGCGCAATCACAGGTTCTTCTCACTGGCAGAGCTGAATACCGCCATCCGGCCGTTGCTGGACGAACTAAACATGCGCGTCATGCGCGATTATGGGGCCAGCCGGGCGGATCTGTTTGCGACGCTCGATCGCCCAAACTTGCAGCCATTGCCAGCAGAACCCTATGTCTTTGCGCGCTGGAAACGTGCCCGTGTTGCGCCGGATTATCACATCGAGGTGGATCGCTGCTGGTATTCTGTGCCGTTCAGCCTGATCCGGCAGGTGGTTGACGCGCGCATCACCCACAGAACCGTGGAAGTCTTCCATCGCGGCAAGCGCGTCGCCAGTCACCTGCGGGACCCCGGGCGCCGCAGCCATATCACGGTGCCAGAACATATGCCCTCGGCCCATCGCCGCTATGCGGAATGGTCGCCTGGGCGGATCCTCAGCAGTGCTGCAAAGCTGGGACCATCGGTGGCTGCGTTTTGTGACATCGTGATGCAGGACAGGCCGCATCCCGAGCAGGGCTTCCGGACCTGCTTGGGCATACTGTCGCTGGCCAGAAGCTTTGAGCCGGGGCGGATTGATGCCGCGTGTCGACGCGGGATCAGCCTCAAGGCCCGGTCAGTCGCTTCCATTCGTTCCATCCTGAAGACCGGACTTGATCGGGCCTTCATGGAGCCCGAACCCAATGAGCTGCCGCTGCACCACCCCAACATCCGCGGGCAGAAGTATTACCATTGAAAAGGAGAAAACCCTTGTTGACACATCCCACTTGCGACCGCCTGGAGGCGATCGGGCTGAGCGGTATGGCACAGGCCCTGCATGAGCAGCGCCGCGCTGGCGCCATGTTCGAAAGCCTCAGCTTCGAAGAACGGCTGGGCCTGCTTGTTGATCGCGAAGCGGCAGAGCGTGATGCCAAGAGACTGGCAACCCGGTTGCGCTTTGCTGCCCTGCGTCACACAGCCTGCGTTGAAGATATCGATATGCGTAGCCCGCGCGGCATCGATGCAGGTGTCATGGCGCATCTGATCGATGGGGGCTGGATCAACCGCCATGAAAATCTGCTGATCACAGGGCCAACAGGCTTGGGGAAAAGCTGGATTGCTTGCGCCCTCGGGAACAAGGCTTGCCGGGACGATCGGCGCGTCGTCTATCACCGCGTGCCCCGCCTGTTCCAGATGCTGGCCATCGCCAGAGGCGACGGACGGCATGCCCGTGTCCTTAAGGCGATCGAACGCACTGAATTGCTGATCCTCGATGATTGGGGGCTGTCAGTTCTGACACCGACCGAGCGTCGCGACCTGCTTGAAATCCTCGATGACCGCCAAGGTCGCGGCTCGACCATCGTGACCAGCCAGTTGCCTGTCGATCAATGGTTTGAGGTGATCGGAGATCCCACCCTCGCAGATGCCATCCTTGACCGCCTGGTCCACAATGCGCACCGTCTCACGCTGAGCGGCGACAGCATGCGCAGAAAAATGAGAACATTGAAAACTCTTGACCAGGGCGTCGCAACCTGACTCAATATCAACCGTTGGCCAGCCTGCCCGGAGGCGTGAAATGGCTGCCCGCGATGCCGTGAAACGCGTGCCCGAGATCACGCGAAATCACTGCCCAAATCCCGCGAAATGCGCAGTCGATGCCCCGTTGACCCTGCTTCTATGTATTCGGTCTTTCTTCGAGGCCATTCGGTTTGCCTCTGACCAAGATGGGAAGTCGCGCGTCCTGTGTCTCGTTAGCTCATCGGCACTCTGGGGCCATGCTCCCCGTCAGACTGACAAGACGCCGATCGGTCGTTGGTCCATCTCCTCCTCGCTCGCAGATTCCGTTGTTCCCTCGATTACATCGTCCTGATCATGCGCCAGACAGTGCGGTTGGGCGGTATCTCTCACCCGTGGTCAGAATTGCCCAAGCAATCCGCGCCATTTTGTTTGCCATCGCGACGGCGGCGACATTCACATGCGCCCGCTCCTTGAGCCCATCCACCCACCTGGTGATCGGTGAGGTCCTGTCTCGAACAGGGTGCAGAACTGTCCGGGCCCCATGGATGAAGAGCTTTCGCAGGTATCGGTTGCCATGCTTCGATATGCCGATCAGCTTGGCCTTGCCGCCTGTCGTGATCTGTCGAGGAACAAGACCAAGCCATGCTGCGAGATCACGCCCCTTGCCAAAGCTCGAGCCCGTGCCGATTGCGGCAACCAAGGCGGACGCGATGGTCGGGTCGACACCGGGTATTTCCATCAAGCGAAGCATGTCCGCGTCATTCCTGGCGAGTTGCTTGATCTCCACATCCAGGGCCGTCACGCGTCGATTGATCTCGTCCAGCTCGGCGGCCATGTCGGCCAGCATCTGGACGATGCGCGGTGACAGATCGGCAGCGTCTTCGACCGTCAACTTCGTCAGTTCCTTCTGGAAGACATGCCGGCCCGTGCCGACGCGGAGACCACGTTCCATTAGAAACCCGCGGCCCTGATTGATCAGGCGTGTCCTTTCCGTCACCAGGCGCTCTCGTGCGCGGTGCAATGTCTGAAGGTCGAGCTGCTCTTCGGATTTGATGGCGACGAACGACATGGTTGGTCGAGTGGCGGCTTCGGCGATCGCTTCGGCATCACGGTCGTCGTTCTTGTGGACCTTCACATAGGGCCGAACGTAAAGTGGCGATATCAGACGAGGGTCATGCCCTTGCTGGCGGCAGAAGCGACCAATGTGGTGTGCGCCACCACAAGCTTCCATGGCTACGATGCAGGGCGACAGGGCGCTCAGGAAATCCAGAAGCCTATGCCGCTGGAGACGCTTCCGGAAGATAACCGCCCCCGCCTCATCCAGCCCCGCGAGACTGCAAACCGTCTTGCCCAGATCAATGCCTAAAACCTTAATGTCCATCGGATGCTCCTCTCCTCTGCCAATCCCGCCACGATAGCAGCGGGTCGGTGGGTAGGCAGTTCATCCCATTAGGTCATCCTCCTGGAGCCGCTTCAGTTCCTTCAATTGATCTACGCCCATTCCGCCATACTGCTTGCACCAGCGATAATACGTCTGTTTAACAACGCCGATCTGTCGGATTGCGTCGAGACGGGACATGCCCTGTCCCATCAGCACCTCAACCTGTCGTAACTTCGAGACAATCTCTTCGGGCTTGAGTCGTGTAATCGCCGGACGTAATCTCCCCAAAACCGCCGTTTGAAAAATCCCCAGCCATGAGCGGCAGGGCCAATTCCGAACCTCAAATATTCGGAATTGGCGCTGCCGCGGGACACAGGCCTGATGCTCCAAATAAAGACTGACAGGGGGCAGGCAGGTGAAGGGACTGAGGGAGATCGTTTTGATCCATGATCTGAAGAAACAGGGTCTCAGCATTTCCGCGATCGCGCGGAAAGTTGGCTGTGACCGCAAGACCGTGCGGAAATACCTCGACCGTGGACTGGAGGCGCCAGTCTACGGCCCGCGCCGACCACGGGCGCGGATGATCGAGCCCTATGAACGCTATTTGCAGGAGCGTGTTCAGGCTTTCCCGGATCTGAGCGGCGCGCGCCTGCTGCGCGAGATCCGGGAACTGGGCTACGAGGGCGGCTACACCATGGTGACCGATTTCCTGCGCGAGGTCCGCCCGCCCAGGCGGACGCAGTTCGAGCGCCGGTTCGAAACCCCGCCGGGCAAGCAGGCCCAGGTCGATTTTGCCGAGTTCACCGTCGAATTCAGCGACGAGCCCGGCGTGGCCCGCAAGGTTTGGCTGTTCTCGATGGTGCTCGGGCACAGCCGCTGGCTCTGGGGCCGGTTCGTTGCCAGCCAGAACCTGCAATCTGTCCTGCGCTGTCACATCGCGGCCTTCTCGGACATGGGCGGCGTGCCTGAGGAAATCCTCTATGACCGGATGAAGACGGCCGTGATCGGCGAGGACGAGGCGGGGGTGGTGACCTTCAACACCTCCCTGGTGGCGCTTCTGAACCATTATGGCGCGGTGTCACGTGCCTGCCAGCCGTATCGGGCCAAGACCAAGGGCAAGGTCGAGCGCCCGTTCCGCTATATCCGGCAAGACTTCTTCCTGGCCCGCACGTTCCGCAACATGGACGATCTCAACGCCCAGTTTGACGCCTGTCGGACCGAGGTCGCCAATCCGCGCGTCCACGCCACCACCCGGCGCGTGGTGGACGAGGCCTTTGCCGAGGAACAGCCTAACCTCAAGCCTCTTCCGGCGATCCCTTATAGCGCTGTGCTGACCGTGGAGCGCCGGGTGAGCAGGGACGGGATGATCTCGGTCGGCGGCAGCTTCTATTCCGTCCCGGACACCACCCGGCGTCGCACGCTCGAGGTCCAGCATCACGCCACCGAGTTGCGGATCTACGAGGACGGTCAGTTGATCGCCCGTCATCCGGTTCTGGAAGGCAAGGCGCGCCGCCGCGTCGACCCGGCCCATCGCAAGGCGCCGCCGCCTAGATCATCCCTGTCGCGATCCTCGCAGGGGCTGCGACGACCGCTCTCGGCGTCGCAGCCGTCAAGGCCGGCAAGAGCGTCTACCGCGCGACCCTGGCCGATCTGATTGCAGCGTTGAGCCAGGCCGAGCGGGAGGGCCGGCTGGCCGAGAAGATCCGTTTCTATGCCCGGGCGTCTCTGCTGATCGTCGACGAGATCGTCTACCTCCCCATCACCACCGGCGGCGCCAATCTGTTCTTCCAACTCGTCAACGCCCGCTACGAAAAGGGCGCCATGATCCTAACTTCAAACCGCGGCTTCGCCGAATGGGGCGAGGTCTTCGGCGATCCCGTCGTTGCCACCGCGCTGCTCGACCAGCTCCTGCACCACGCCGTGGTCATCCAGATCGAGGGTGCCAGCTACCGCTTGCGCGGCCATGCCGACCTCATACCCGAGCATGTTTGCGCCAACGCCCCCATCACCCCACCACCGCCGCCAAATCGACGCGGGCGGCCACCCAAAACAAAAAACGGAGCTACAGATCACTGACGCCGGCTGATCACCGGGACCAAGCAAGTGGGGAATTTTACTTCGGCACTTTTGGGGAAAGTTCAAACGGCGTTGACAAGTCGCTTGTTTGCCATTCTCGGTCCTCCGTTTCCTAAACATAGCGGTGGACCAGTTCAGTTGGGGAGGCTCACGCGCGAGCGCGTTGTCTTCGGCCGTCCAATCGATCAGAACCAGGCGATCCAGCATCCGCTTGCCGCGGTGTGGATGCGTCTTCAAGCGGCGGAACTGATGACCTACAAGGCCGCCGCGCTTTACGATCAGGGCAGGCCCTGTGGGCTGGAGGCCAATACCGCGCGCAACCTCGCAGGCTCGGCAGCCTACGAAGCAGCGTTCCGGGCGGTGCGCACCCATGGCGGCTTTGGCTTCGCGCAGGAATACCACGTCGAGCGCTACTTTCGCGAAAGCGTGCTGAACTTCATCGCGCCGGTCAGCGAGGAACTGATCCTCTCCTACGTGGCCGAGAAGGCACTGGGGATGCCCAAGTCCTACTGACCCTTCGCCCGTATCGCGATTCCGCCGGGTCGTGCCCACCCTCGACGCTGACGACCGTCGAGGGTGGGGCGGCCAAGGCCCTTTTTCAGAACGCGTTCAACCCGGTCAGGTTTCGCCCGATCACCAGCTTCTGAATTTCGGTGGTGCCATCCGGGATCGGCATGACCTTCGCATTGCGGAAGTGCCGTTCAACGGGGAACTCCTTGGTGATGCCGTTGCCGCCGTGGATTTGCACCGCTTTGCCGGCGATTTCGACGGCCATCTCGGTCGCATACCATTTTGCCATCGAGGTCTGGGTGTCGCAGCGCACGCCCAGATCCAAGAGTTGCAGCCCGCGTTGGCACAAAAGCCGCCCGGCATCGAGATGTGTGGCCATGTCGGCCAGATAGCCCTGGATCAACTGATGCCCGCCAATCGGTTTGCCATGCTGCTCGCGTTCCTGCGCATATTTGACCGCACATTCCAGCGCCGCCTGGGCGATGCCGATGCTGGTCAGGCCAACAAACACACGCGCGCTTTCAAACAGTTTCAAGGTCTGGAACAGACCGCCGCCGGAATTGCCCAGAACGTGGGCCTCCGTGGTTTCGGCCTGATCAAAGAACAATTCGCAGGTCGAGGCACCGACAAGCCCCATCTTGCGCAACTCGCGGCTTTCATAACCGCCGGTGTCGCGATCGACGATGACCATGGAAATCCCGTCGTCCAGATTGCAGACTACAATGGCAAAGTCCGATTGCGCCCCATTGGAAATCCAGAGCTTCTGGCCAGTGACGAAAATCTTGTCGCCCCTGCGTTCTGCGCGGGTCTTGACCTCGCGCACGTTCGAGCCGACTTCCGGCTCGGAAATGCAGGTGGCACAGATCCGTTCGCTGCGCAGGAGTGGCTTCAGATAGGCCTCTTTTTGCGCCGCGTCGCCCAAAAGGTTGACCGCAAACACCGCGTGGCCCTGGATCAGCACCGCAATCGCCAGATCGGCCCATATCCGGGCCAGTTCCTCGTAAAGGATGCCATAGGTCATGCGGTCGATTCCGGCGCCGCCGTCCTCTTCCGGAATCAGGCCGCTGATCAGCCCGAATTCCTCGACCTTGGCGAACAGGGATTTCAGCGTTTCCGCATCGGGCGGGTGGCCGAGGTTCTCGTATTTCTCGGCCAGCGGCGCGAATTCCGCCTCGGCCATCTTGCGGAAGTTTTCCAGCAACATGCGTTGCTCATCTGTATAGATTGCCTGAGCGGCGGCGATCACGTTTTCCATTGTTCTTTTCCTTGTTTCAGCGGCCAAGAATGGTGACGCAGGCGGCCGCTTCTTCTACCCCGTGCAACCCCCCGCCGTTTTCGGCGATGGCGTTCTTTGCCCCTTCGACCTGACGCGCGCCAGCTTCGCCGCGCAGTTGCGTGACCAGTTCGAAAACCTGCCCTATCCCTGTGGCACCGACCGGGTGGCCCTTGGATTCCAACCCGCCCGAGGGGTTCACCGGAATGCGTCCGCCGATCTTTGTCTCGCCGCGCAGACTGGCGGGACCGCCCTCGCCGAATTCGACAAACCCGAGGTTCTCGATCTGGATCACTTCGCCCACGGCCGTGGCGTCATGCACTTCGGCCACCGATATATCCTCGGGGCCGATCCCGGCCTGTTCATAGGCCTCAAGCGCGGCAAGCCGGGTCAGGTGGTTCTTGTAATCTTCCGGCGGACGGTCGGTGCCCGAGCGCAGGATCGCGGCCTTGACCTTGATGGCGCGGGCGGGATCGAGGCCCAGACGTTTTATCCCCTCGCCGGTGCATAAAACGGCCGCAGCGGCCCCGTCTGAGATCGGGGCGCACATCGGTAGGGTCAGC
The DNA here is from genome assembly GCF_002020045.1 of Thioclava sp. F28-4. NCBI lineage: Bacteria > Pseudomonadati > Pseudomonadota > Alphaproteobacteria > Rhodobacterales > Paracoccaceae > Thioclava > Thioclava sp. F28-4. The sequence goes on from NZ_MPZQ01000010.1 coordinate 51,214, forward strand.
GGATAGGTGATCGGCGGCGCGGCCAATACCTGATCGACGCTCATGGCTTCTCGGTATTGCGCCAGTGGATTATGCACGGAATGCGCATGGTTCTTGGCGGAGACGGCAGCAAACTGCTCCTGCGTGGTGCCGAAAGTTTTCATGTGAAGCCGCGCGAAACCTGCGTAGACATCCATGAATACACTATAAGGCTTGGGCGATTTCGATCCTTCGGGTTCCTCGACCCCTGCACCCAGATCGGCCAGCCGTTGCGCGACCTCTTCGCTGTTGCTGACGTCCCAGCCGCTGTCGAAGGCCGAAAACATCAATGCACGGTCGTCAGAATACATCTTCTCGGCGCCCACGGCGAGACAGCAGTCGCCATTGCCGGCCTTGAGGAAATCGACTGCCAGTTTGAACCCGGTCGAGGCGCTGGCGCAGGCGTTTTCAACATTCACCACCGGAATGCCCTGAATGCCCATTTCACGCAGCGCGATTTCGCCCCGTATCATGTGCTGGCCCTCCATGTGGCCCTGCACCGCGTTCGAGAAAAATGCGCCGTCAATGCGATCGACCGTCAGCCCGGCGTCAGTCAGTGCGGCGGCGACGGCATCGCCCGTCAGGTCCTTGATCGATTTGTCCCGGAATTTCCCGAACGGTGTCATCCCGACGCCAACAACGTAGATATCCTGCATTTTGCAGTCTCCCTGTTCAGTAGCCGCGAAACTGCGGTTTGCGCTTTTCATTGAAAGCCGCCAGCCCTTCGCGCATGTCCCAGGAACGCATATGCGCGCGCAGGTTCAGCATCTCTTCGGCCAGGGCGGCGGTTTCGTCCACGTTCAGCGACCGGTTCGCCACCTTCTTCATGCGGCGCAATACGGCGGGGCTCTTGTCCGCCAGCCGGTCGGTGAAAGCCTGTACGGCGTCGCGCAATTCTGCGTCCGGCACGACCTTGTTCACCAACCCCCAGTCCATCATGTCCTGGGCCGAAATGTTCTCGCCCGAGAATAACAGGAATTTCGCGCGGTTCAGCCCGACCCGCCGCGGCAGGATCGCCGCGCCCCCCGCGCCCGGAAAGACGCCGAAATTGGAGTGAGCATCACCCAGTTGCGCGCTTTCAGCGGCAAAGACCAGATCGCAGGCCATAACCATTTCCAAACCGCCCGCCATGGCCAGCCCGTTTACGGCGGCGATCACTGGCTTGGGGCCGTGACGCATTAACCCGAAGGTGTGTTCGACGAGATCGAGAAGGTCGGGTTCGCCGGGTACGTGCTTGGCACCGGCGACCTCCTTGAGGTCCGCACCGGCGCAGAACGCCCGCCCGGATCCGGTCAGGACAATGGCGCGAACCGCGTTATCGGCAATCGCGGCTTCAAGCGCGTCCGCCATTTCCCGTAGCATCTGCATCGACATGGCGTTCAACTGGTCGGTCCGCTGAAAAGTGATCCATTCGGTTCCAGCCACACGTTCGACGGACAGGGTCTTTGGCACTTCAGTCATCTTAACCTCCTGAAGAACAATAATAATTTTTAGTTCTGGCTTGCTTTTCCCGACGGATCGAGTTGCTATGGACGGGACCCGCCCGCGGGAAAAACAAGAGCTGGAGACTGATATGAGCACTGCACCCCTGGCCGGCCTGAAGATTCTCAGCCTCGCTGAACAATTCCCGGGTCCCTATGCGACCATGCTGTTGTCGGACATGGGGGCCGAGGTGACCATGATCGAACGACCGGGAGTCGGCGATCCGGCCCGTCAGTTTCCGCCTCTGTTTAGGGCCCTGAACCGCGGCAAACGCAGCGTGGCGCTCGACTTGAAATCCGCTGATGGCCTCGCACAATTTCGCTCCCTTGCGCAAACCGCCGATGTCATCGTTGAAGGGTTCCGCCCCGGAAAGCTCGCGGCGCTCGGTGCCGGTTTCGAGGACATGCGTAGTGCTAATCCGCGGCTGGTCTACGTGTCGATTTCGGGATACGGGCAGGATGGCCCTTATCGAGACAGGGCGGGGCACGATCTGAGCTATGAAGGGGTTGGAGGTTTGCTGGCCGATCAGGCCGATGCAAAGCAGCCCGGCCCTGTGCCGCCGATCCCCCTTGCGGATGTTGGCGCGGCGTTGTTCGCGGCGATCGCAATCCTGTCGGCGGTGGTGTCGAGCCAGCGCACAGGGCAGGGGCGTTACGTGGACGTGTCCATGTCGGATGCGGTGGTTTCGATGTTGACCGCATTCCTCGCTCCCGCCGCCAATGGAACACCGCTGGGCGAATTTATCGCCGAGCCGGGCTATGGCGTGTTCACCTGCAAAGACGGCAAGCTCTTGACCTTGTCCATCGCGCATGAGGACTGGTTCTGGAAACCGTTCTGCGATGTGATCGACAGGGCGGATCTTGCGCCGTTGACAGGCCGCGACCGTGTCGCCCGCAAGGTCGCGCTGCGCGAAGAAATCGCGGCGATTTTGGTCGGCAAGACGCGCGCCGAATGGGGCGACCTTCTGGATAAGGCGGGGGTGCCATGGGGTCCGGTCAACTCCCTGGTCGAAACGCTGGACGACCCCCATGTGCGTGCGCGCCAGCTGCTGCGCAAGATTACGCATGACGGCGGCAAGGCCGAGACTTTTATTGTCCAGCCGTTGAAATTTGATGGATTCGAAACCGCAACACCGAATCTGCCCCCTGAACTCGGGGCAGATAATGACAGCGTTTTTTCGGACGACGCCAACTAGAGGCGGCGGTTGGCCGATGTCGGCTCTAGCAGGCAAACGAATACCCTCCATTCACTGGATAGGTCTGTCCGGTGATCCAGCTGGCAGCATCCGAGCAGAGGAACAGGATCATTCCGGCGGGGTCTTCCGGCTCGCCCAGCCGGCGGATCACGTATTGCGACAATGCCCGCTTCTCGGTCTCTGCATCTGGGATCAGGTCGGCGACAGCCGGAGTTCTTGTGCCCCCCAAGGCGACGCAATTCGCGGTGATCCCGAACCGACCACCGGCTTTTGCAATTGCCCGCATGAAGCCGGCCGCACCGGCCTTGGCCCCGGAATAAACCGCCAGATGCGGTTCACCGACACGGCCGGCGTCGGAAATGACGGTCACAATGCGCCCATAGCCACCGTTGACCATCAACGGCATGGCGTGACGGGTGCAGTTCAGCACCCCATCGAAATTGGTGGCCATCCAGCGGCGCCATTCGTCGGGATCGGATTCCCAAAACGGGACCAGATCGTCGAGCCGCGATGTCGGCCCGGCGTTGCCCGCATTGTTGACCAGAATATCCACGCCGCCAAATGTGGTCTGCGTTTCGGCAAACGCCGCGCCAACCGCATCGAAATCCGAGACGTCGAAGGCGAGCGGCAGAGCATTTGCACCCGCTGCCTCCACTTCCGCGGCAACGCTTTCGGCCCGTTCTGCATGAAAATCGTTGACAACGACGGCACCGGCTCCGTGTTCTGCCAGATAAAGCGCGACTTGCCGACCAACGCCTTGCCCCGCTCCGGTTACAAATGCGGTACGACCTTTGATGGAAAGCAGGTTACTCATCTTCGTTCCTTTCTATCCCAGCCATCTCTTCCGGCGGCGATAGTGTTTGATATCTCGATAGCTTTTGCGCTCGCCCGATGCGGTGACGCCGAGATAAAATTCCTTGATGTCCTCGTTGTCCGCGAGCTTGTCGGCAAGGCCGTCCATCACGATCCGGCCATTCTCCATCACATAGGCATAGTCGGCGATCGACAGCGCCGCGGCACTGTTCTGTTCAACCAGGAAAAAGGTCGTGCCTTCTGACTTGAGCTGCTTGAGCACTTCGTAAACATCCCGGATCATCATCGGGGCCAATCCCAACGACGGCTCGTCGATCGCGATAATCTTGGGGCTGGCCATCATGGCCCGGCCGATCAGAAGCAGTTGCTGTTCGCCGCCAGACATGAAGCCAGAGGTGCGGTTGCGCAGGTCCGCAAGCCGGGGCATCAAGGCGTAAACATGGTCCAGGCGCTTTTTCAGCTCGGCGGAGTTGGGCACCATGTGTCCGCCGACGATCAGGTTTTGCTCTGACGTCAGATGCCGCAAAACGCGCCGCCCTTCCATCACATGGATGAGACCGTTCTTCACGACTTCCGAGGCTTCCATGTTCTGAATGGGAGTTCCGTCCAGAACGATGGACCCCGCCGAAACGGTTCCATCCTCGGATTTGAGCGTTCCCGAGATGGCTTTAAGCGTCGTGCTTTTTCCTGCGCCATTGCCACCGAGCAGAGCAACACATTGTCCCGCACGGACTGTCATGGACACGCCTTTGAGCGCCAGGATGACGTCGGAATATGTCACCTCTACGTTGTTGAGTTCCAGCATGGTCATATTGCCCGGGGCTAAGGATCAGAACGGGCACCGCGACTGCGGTGCCCGGAGTAGTTCACCATTTTTCTACGTGCGGAACATCGACACCAGTTGCTTCGATGGTGATTTTCCCATCTTTGACGGTGCCCACATTCACTTTGAGGCCTTCTAATGGGAAAGGCGCTTCGGGAGTAAACGTGAGGGAGGGAAGAAAGCCATGGGTTTCTTCGGTCGTGATCGTTCGAGCAAAAAGCGCCTCGCGCACTTTCTCTCCGGTCAGCCCCTCGGCGCCGTTCGCCTCGATCGCGTGATCGATCACGATCACGGTATAGAGACCCTGAGATACGCCCATTGCGGTCACGACGTTCCAAGGTGCTTCGAGTCCGTAATCGGCAACCAATGTCTCGTAGAATTGTCGCGCGGGAGTGTCCTCATCGGCCGCAATCGCCATGCCGTAGGCTTCAAAGTCCCCCTCCATTTGCTCAAGCCCGCCAAGCGCGCCACCCGAGGCCGGAAGCCCGTTATGCGAACTCATCATGATCGGGATGTTCGCCCCGTTGGCCTGCAGCCCACGTTTCGCGGCAACCACGATAGAGGTGTTCGTTTGGATTACCAGTGCCTCGGCCCCGGCTCGTACAACGCGGCGCATTTGCCCCGTCAGATCGGTGGGTTGAACTTCGGTATAGATGACCTCGACGAGGTCGATCTCCTCGGGGTGCTCTTCGGCATAGAGTTCAAGGCCCTTTGCCATGTCGACATAGGCAGGCGATGCTTCGGAGGCGAGGATCGCAACCTTGAGCGGTTCGTCTCCTCCGCGCTGTTCACGCATCCAGTTCAGAAAGCCGACACTTTCGTGCGAATAGGTCGGGCGTGGGTTGAAAATCCAGGCATCCGGTTGCCAGGCAAAACCGTAGGCCGCTGTGGCCATGAACATTGGGATTTTGTCTTCCGGCAGGCGTTCGGAAAGGGCCGCGACGTCAGGCCCGCCGAGGCCGACAACCGCAATCGGGTCCAGTTCCGATTTGATCCCGGGCCAGAGACTTGCCACCTGTGCCGCGTCATAGCGGGTTTCGTAGTTTTTGTAGTTCAGCGTGACGCCAAGTTCCTTGCCGCGGGTTTCATTCCACCAGGTGAACACAGCCTCACGTCCGCCGGCCAGGATGGGCATGATGTCAGCATAAGGGCCGGAAAAGTCCGACAGCAGGGCCAGATTATAGGTCTCTTCGGCCTGCGCCTTCAAAGGCATGGTAGCCGCGGCCGCCAAGGCAGCCGCTGCCAGTAAGCCGCGAAGACCTCGATTCGATTGGTAAGTCATATTTTTCCTCCCAGGTTTAGAGCCGCTCTATTTCTCAGTGAGGAAACGGCCAGATACGGTATGACGACTTCAGGATGTTCCAGCGGTGCATCAGCCCCTTGGGTTCGAGGATCATAAACAATGCGATCACGCCGCCAAGAACGACATTCATGCCAGCGAACACGATGTCACCGCCAAGGAATGACACCGAGTCGGCGATATTGGGTCCGACCGTCGCGATAATTTCCTGGATGATGCGGATAATGAAGACGCCGATCAGGGCCCCCACGATTGAACCCATCCCGCCGACGATGATCATCGCGACGAAGAAGATCGAGTGAAACAGGGTGAACTGGTCTACCCCCACGAAGCGGATCAGATAGGCCCAAAGCGCCCCGCCGACGCCCGCATAGAAAGCGCCGATCAGGAAGGCATTTGCCTTTGTGGCCGCGACATTGATCCCCATTATACCCGCAGCCACGTCATCATCCCTGACCGCCACGAAGGCACGGCCGAAGCGTGACCGAACGATCCCGAACGCGCCCGCCACCATGATCGTGGTGACCGCGAAATTCAGATAGAACTGCGAAGATTCGCTGACAAATCGCAGCCCGAAAAGCTCGGCCGGGGGCACGGTGATACCGTTCGATCCACCCAGCCAGGTTGACGGCAGGTTCAATACGGCAAAGTGGAACAGGAACTGAGCCGCAATCGTGGTCAGTGCCAGATAGAACCCCTTGATCCGCGCCGCGGTCAAGCCAAAAAGAAAGCCGAACAGCGCAGCCGAGAGCCCGGCCAGAGGAATGGTCAGCAGAAACGTAAGGCCGGTCTTCGAGGCCAGTATCGAGGCCGTATAGGCGCCGACCCCCATGAACGCCGCCTGACCCAGGTTGATCTGGCCCGCATAGCCGGTGCAGATCTGAAGCCCGACGGCGATGACGGCGCTGATCATCATCATGTTCAGAATGGCGATTATGCGCCCGCTCACCAGATAGGGTGCCGCCAGAAGCAAACCCATGAACAGGACGAGGGCAAGCGCTTGCCAGCGTGTGCGGACAATACGTCTGTCACTGCGATAGCTTGTCGGGAATACGCCGGAAGGGTCCATGGATTACACCCGTTCGATTGTGCGCCAGCCGAACAGGCCGGTCGGTCGGATCAGCAGAATGGCAAGCATGATGATATAGGGAACAACGCTGCCCAGTGACCCTCCGATCAGCGGGTCAAGATAGTTGGTTGTCAGGCTCTGGACGATACCGATAATCACGCCCGCAAGGATCAGCCCACCGATGGATTCCAGCCCGGCAAACAGCGCCACCGGCAGGGCCGCGAACCCGATATCCGAGGCCAGGAAGGTCAGCGATTTGCCGCTGAGAAAGATCATCGCACCAATTGTGGACAGGATTGCCCCGAGAACCCAGGCAACGGCAATCGAGCCTTTCACCGAAATGCCCATCGAGGAAGCTACGACGTGGTCCTCCGCCACAGCGGTCATACGGAGGCCGGACCGGGTCCGGTTGAAGAACCACGACAGGCCGACGGCCGCGACAATGGTGATGATCCCACCTATCAGGAGGTTCATCGGGATCAACATATCGCCGAGGAACAAGGGTTTCAGCGGAAAAATGATCGGGAAGGGTCTTACCGCGGGACCGAACACAAGCAGCACCAAACCGCGCAGCAGGATCAAAAGGCCGACGGTGACCATGACCATCGAGAAAACCGATTCACCGATCAGCTTTGTCAGGAAAATCCGTTCGATTGCGTACCCGACCAGCCCGGCCAGAACCAGCGAAAGGGGTATCGACAACCAAAGGCTAAGCCCCGCTTGCATCGTTGTGAACCAGACGATGAACCCGCCGATGATCACAAGCTCGCCCTGCGCGAAGTTGAACACCTTGCTGGCGCGGTAAATCACAACAAAGCCCATGGCCACCAGCGAATACAGAAGGCCGATCAAAGCCCCGGTAATGATGTCATTGATGAAATAGACCATTGTCGCCGACCTCCTTTAAGATTTGGACTGCCGCTTGGCAGCCTTCGATGCGTTTTCAACATCCGACACGCGAACCGTGGTCTTGAGAACGCCTTGACGGCCGTCCTGATAGGTCACAGCGATTTCGAGATCTGTCTCGTCATCGCCAGCATAGATCGCCTCGACGAGCTTGGCATACCGTTCCTCCAGAAAGGCCCGGCGAAGCTTTCGGCTGCGGGTCAACTCGCCTTCATCCGGGTCGAGTTCCTTGGGAAAATTCGCAAAACGTGCCACGCGCGAGCCTTCGGGCAGGAGCGCATTGATGCGCGCCACTTCGCCTTTGATAAGGTCCAGAACTTCGGGTTTCTGCGAGAGATCGGTGTAGGTCGAAAAGCTGATCTTGTTCTCTTCCGCCCAACGCCCGAGAACTTCCATATCGATATTGATAAGCGCGCTGACGAAGCTCCGGGTTTCGTCGCCCAAGGTCATGAGATCCTTGATGAAGGGGCTATATCGCAACCGCGTTTCGATGAATTGCGGCGGATAGGTGTGCCCATTTGCCAGGCGGCGCATATCCTTGACACGGTCAAAGAACAAAAGCTCGCCGTCGTCGGTCATCGACACCGCGTCACCGGTCTTGTACCAACCGTCTTCAGTCAATTCCTCTGCGGTCTTTTCGGGCTTGCCGTGATAGCCACCGAAGCCCGATCCGCCCCGCACCTGAAGCTCCCCTTCGTCCGAGACCCTGTATTCCAGCGGTTCGCCGTAGTTCGTGTTGCTTTGCATCCAGCTGCCGCTGGTTTCCAGCTGATAGCTTTCGCCGACATGCGCGGTCAGAAGGCCGATTTCGGTCGCGCCATACACGTTGCGCAGCTTAACCCCCATCGCGTGGAACATACGAAAGACGTCAGGTGCCATCAGGGCGCCGCCGCTCATTGCGTTTTTGGCCTTACCAAGGCCAAGATTGTCGCGCAGGTGATGCAGCACCAGAGCTTCGGCAAAGGGAAGCTGCAGGCGTGCGGCAAGGCTAGGGCTACGCCCCTCCAGCCGTTCCACATAAACGTCGTGGCCGACCTTCATGCCCCAGTTGTACATCGCATTGCGGATTTTGCCCGCCCCCAGCATCCGGGCCTGAACGATGGAGGCGAGATTTTCCCACTGGCGCGGGCTGAACACCAGTGCGTCGACCGCCAGTTCGCGAATGTTGGTCAGTACGTCTTCAGGGCCTTCGGGGAAATTGACGACCATGGGCGCGATCAAACCGATCGACAGGCCGAAAATCTGTTCCGTGACCCAGGCCGGCGAAATGTAGGTCAGGTATTCGGTGCCCGGCGCGATTTCGATTGCCCCCATCACCCGCGAGCAGTTGTCGAACAGGTAGCGATGGCTGATGACAACGCCCTTGGGTTTTCCCGTGGTCCCCGAGGTATAGGACAGCAAGGCGGTATCGTCCGCCCGTCCACGTTTTACGTGTTTTTCAAATCTGGCGGGTTCCTTGGCGTGGATCTGACGCCCTGCCGCGCTCACACTTTCAAACGAATGCAAAAGGGGATGATCATAGCCCCATAGACCGGAGTCATCCCAGTAAACGATCGCCAGGGCGCCCGAGTACTTGCCCGCGATCTCGATGCATTTATCGACCTGCTCCTGATCCTGCGCCAGAAAAATCCGCGTTTGCGAGTCTTCGGCCAGATACAGAATTTCTTCGGCGTTTTGATCCGGATAGGCAGACAGGACTTTGCCGCCTAACGACTGGACGGCGTATTCAGCCCAGAAATGCTCGGGTTCGTTTTCGCCGATCGTCATGACGGATTCGCCAGCCGACAAGCCCAGGTTCTCCAACCCGAGCGCCAGGGCACGAACCCTGTCAAGAACATCCGCCCAGGTGAATTCACGCCAGATGCCCAGGCGCTTGTGCCGTTCGGCGAGATTGGTCGGTGTGGATGTCGCTCGCGCGAGCAAAACCTGCGGCAAGGTTTCGCTATGTGTCACCGCCGGGTCCGAAAATGCCATTGCTGTCCGTTGCTTAGCCATTTCGCTACCCCAGATACGCCTTGATTACGGCCGGGTCGTTCTGGATTTCTTCCGGCGTGCCTTCGGCGATGACCCGCCCGAAATCAAGCACCACGATCCGGTCGGCAAGGTCCATCACGACGCCCATGTCGTGTTCGACCAGAACCACTGGAATCTTGCGTGCCTCGCGCACATCGAGAATGAAGCGCGCCAGGTCTTCTTTCTCTTCCGAGTTCATGCCGGCCATCGGTTCATCCATCAGGAGGATCGATGGTTCCTGCGCCAATGCACGGCCCAGATCGACACGCTTTCGCAACCCATATCCCAACGTCCCCACGGGCCGGTTGCGGATTGCCTCAATCTCTAGAAAGTCAATAATTTCTTCCGCCGCTTCGCGATGTTCCGTTTCTTCGCGCATCACGGGACCGAACTGGAAAAAGGCCTGGATCACATTCGATTTCATCAGCATGTGACGACCGATCATGATGTTTTCTACCACGGTCTGCCCGGCAAAAAGATGGGTGCCCTGAAACGTCCGCGCCAGACCGCGTCGCGCGATCTGGTCAACACGCAGGCCGGTCACGTCCTGCCCGGACAATTCGACACGGCCCTTCTGCGGACGGTAGAAGCCCGCAGTCACGTTCAGAAGTGATGTTTTTCCGGCACCATTCGGACCGATAATTGCAAGCAATTCATCGTCGGCCACGGAGATGCTCACATCGTCGAGCGCGGTCACACCGCCAAATTTCAAAGTTGCACCACGCACCGCAAGCGGTGACGATACGTGCCCGTTATTCGTGGTCATGTTACAATCCGTGCTTTTCCCCAACACCTCATGGAGGCACGCATAGCCTGACCGCACGGTTTTCCGTTGGTTACGGGTTTTCCTCGCATTGTTCCTCCTCCCACCTCTTAATTCAGAGGTTTGCCTGGTCTATTTACCAAGTCTCTCCGCACAGCCTAACAGTTGTTAGAAAAATTGGTCAACAACTGAATCCGCTACCAAAGGAAACCGATCAGACAGCCGCGTACTCTGCGGAAAAGCTTCGAAGACCGTTTTGATCCTGACACCAGACTGTCCCGGAGGTGCCGGTCTCTTCATTGTGCAGTTGCAATTCGCAGGGCAGGGTGAGTGGCGCGAGGCCGCGGAACGAAAACCGGTGGGGCGATGTTTTCAACGCATCCGCCGCCAGATTCAGAAGCAGCGTGGCCTGCAATGGACCATGCACAACAAGTCCGGAATAGGCTTCGGTTTCGGTGGCGTAGACGTAATCATAGTGAATGCGATGGGCATTGAACGTCAGCGCCGAATAGCGAAACAGAAGAACAGGATCCGGTGTCAGCGTCGATCTAAGCGTGGTGGGGTCACCCGCGTCAGCTGCGCTCTCGCCCGTGCGGGGGGTGGAAATCTCACGATAAACGATCGATTGCTGCTCCCGGATACAAAGCCGTTCGCCACTCAGATACTCGTGCTCGACGGTCACAAAAACCAATGGGCCACTGCGGCCCTGCTTGGCCGTTATGTCCCCGATCACCGAGCGGCGGGTGATGGTTTCGCCGGTCTTCAGCGGCGCGATATGCGTAACATCGCCGCCCGCCCACATGCGGGCGGGCAGCGGAACTGGGGGCAGGAATCCACCCCTCGCGGCATGGCCGTCTGCTGAAAGGGCGGCAGCTGGCACGGTATCAAGGGCAATGCACCAATGAATTCCCAGCGGGACATCGCCTGATCCGTCCCAAAGATGCGGACCGAGCGTGGCGCGGAATTTGTCGATCAACCCCTGCGTCAGAACATCTTCCTTGGTCTCGGTGCGTCCCAGCCAGGGCGCCAGCGCGTCAAGGTCGATCTCACCCATAACCCTGGCCTTCAGAACGATCTTGGCATGCCGAGGATATGTTCTCCGACATATGACAGGATCAGGTTGGTCGAGATCGGGGCGACCTGATAGAGGCGCGCCTCGCGGAACTTGCGCTCGACATCGTATTCCCGTGCGAAACCGAAGCCGCCATGGGTCTGGATGCAGGCATTGGCCGCTTCCCAGCTGGCCTCCGAAGCCAGCAGCTTTGCCATATTCGCCTGTGCTCCGCAATCCAGCCCAGCATCGAACCGCCTGCAGGCTTCAAAGCGCATCAGATTGGCGGCCTCGATGTTCACATAGGACCTGGCGATAGGGAATTGCACGCCCTGGTTCTGGCCGATGGGACGGTCAAAGACCATGCGGTCGCCGGCATAGATGCGGGCCTTGTCAACGAACCAGTATCCATCACCGATACATTCCGCCGCAATCAGGGTCCGTTCGGCATTCAGCCCGTCAAGAATATGGTAAAATCCGCGCCCCTCGGTCCCAATCAGGTTCTCGGCGGGGATTTCCAGATTGTCGAAAAACACTTCATTGGTTTCGTGGCCGGGCATATTGGCGATGGGGCGGACTTCCATACCGTTGCCGATTGCCTCTTTCAGATCGACCATAAAGATCGACAGGCCCTGCGACTTTTTCCTGACATCGCTCAACGGCGTGGTGCGTGCCAGCAGGATCATAAGGTCAGAATGCTGGATACGGCTGATCCAGACCTTCTGGCCATTGATCTCATACCGGTCACCCTTCTTGACCGCGGTGGTCTTCAGTTTGGTGGTGTCGGTCCCGGTTGTCGGTTCGGTCACGGCCATGGATTGCAGGCGCAACGCGCCGCTGGCAATACCGGGCAGGTATTTCTGCTTTTGCTCATCCGATCCATGTCGCAGAAGCGTGCCCATGTTATACATCTGCCCGTGGCAATGGCCCGCGTTTCCGCCGCAGCGGTTCACCTCCTCCATGATGATCGAGGCTTCCGTCAACCCCAGACCCGAGCCGCCGTATTCCTCGGGGATCATCGCGGCAAGCCAGCCCTCGCGGGTCAGCGCATCGACGAATTCCTCCGGGTAGGTTTCGTTTTCGCCGAACTTGCGATGATATTCTGGCGGAAACTGCGCGCATAGTGCGCGCAAGGCGTCGCGTAGATCGGTATGAGTGTCTGGGGCAGACGTCTGCATCTGTTACTGCGCTCCCGGACCCGACGTTTCAAGAATCTCCTGCTCGGCACGCTGCCAAAGCTCATAGGAAATCGGGTTTTCGCTCTCTTCGAGGATATGACCGACAAGACCGATGGCGCGTGCCATGACGCCAAAGCCCCGCACGATCTTCCAGGGGAAGCCAAATTCACAGCAGATTGCTCCGATCGCCCCGGTGGCGTTAATCGGCAGCATCTTACCCGATTTTTCTTCGGCAACGGTCTGAATTTTCTGGATCAACTCGATGTATTCACCGGACTTGCCGTTCTCGGCAGCGATCTGGAACAGGCGAGGTGTGCGCGGATCGACCGGCTTGTGCACCGGATGTCCGAGCCCCGGCACGATCATCTTGCGGGCGCGGAATTTTTCCACCGTCTCGACGGCCAGCGCATCCAGATCGACACCGGTGCCCAACTTGTCCTGCGGCAGCGCCTCGTAAAGCATTTTCGAGGCACCTTCCATCGAACCGACAAAGACGGTGCCAAGCCCGCACAAGCCAGCCGCCACAGCCGCCTGAAGCGATTCTGGCGCCCCCATGTAAGTCATCCGCGCCGCCAGGGCCGAAGGCGTGATGCCATGTTCGACCAGGGTAATGACGATGGCGTTGAACACCCGGCTTTCCTCGGGCGTGGCCTTGCGACCCGTCAACTGCAGGAACGCCAGATCGCCAAGGTTCATGTGCCCCAGGATCTCGTTGGGCAGATCGAGCCCACGCACACTGATTTTGTCAGAGGTGCTCCAGGCAATGTCGGAGCTGATTTTTTCTTTGCGTTTTCCCATTATACCGGATCCCACGAAAAGACATCCGCCGAAACCTCGAGCGGTGAGAATTGCGATTTGAGCGCGGGAATGGCACGCTCGGCGATTTCATCGGCGGTCCAGCCATCACCGGAATGAACCGACCGCACCGGGCGGGGCTGGTTGAACAGGAAGATTTCGTTCTTGCGAACCGCAAAGATTTGTCCTGACACGTCAGCCGCGCGGTCGCTCATCAGGAAGCAGGCCATCGGTGCAACCTTGGCCGGTGTCATCTCCTTGATCTTTTCGACCCGTGCCACCTGTTCCGGGGTGTCGGTCTTGATCGACGAGATCATCCGGCTCCAGGCGAAGGGCGCGATGCAGTTCGAACGCACGTTCCACCGCTTGAGGTCAAGCGCCACCGATTTCGAGAAGGCCGCGATGCCCAGCTTTGCCGCCGCGTAATTCGCCTGCGCCAGATTGCCGATCAGCCCCGAGGTCGAGGTCATGTGCACCAGAGCACCGCCCTCTTGTTCGCGGAAATAATCAGCCGCCGCGCGGCTGGTGTTGAACGCACCGTAGAGATGGACCTTCACAACCGCGTCGAAATCCTCGTAGGTCATCTTGTGGAAGAACCCGTCGCGCAGAATGCCGGCGTTGTTCACCACCGCGTCGATGCGACCGAATTCCTTGACCCCGGCTTCGATCATCGCGCGCGCGGCAACGGGATCGGTGACAGAGCCGCCATCGGCAATGGCATCGCCCCCAGCGGCCCTGATCTCTTCGACGACTTTCTGCGCCGCAGTTTCTGTCTGACCGGTGCCTTTCAGGGACGCGCCCAGATCGTTGACCACAACGGCAGCGCCTTCTGCGGCTGCCATCAAGGCGATGTCGCGCCCGATCCCACCGCCGGCCCCGGTGACCAGAACGACCTTTCCGTCAAGTGCTTTTGCCATCTTCTTCCCTCCTCAGCCCGCCTTGCGGTATTTGTCCAACCCGCCGGTATGCATGACCCGGCCCATCAGCGGCACGCCGATGATCTCTTCTGCCTTGACCGCCGCTGCGATCAGCTTGTCCAGATCAATGCCGGTTTCGATGCCGAGCTCGTGACACAGGAACACTGCATCCTCGGTGCAGACATTTCCTGCGGCGCGCGCGTGGCCGTGGCCCGCGAAAGGACAGCCGCCAAGACCGGCGACGGAGCTTTCGAACATGTCCACGCCCATCGACAGGGCCGCATAAACGTTGGCGATCCCCAACCCACGCGTATCATGGATGTGCATACCGATGCGCGCCTCGGGCGCCATTTCCCGCAGCGCGCCGATCATCCGTTTGACCGCCTCGGGGTTTCCCCAACCCATGGTGTCGGCGATCACAAGGATCGGCACGGGGATGTCCTCTTCCTCGCACAGTTGGAGGATAAAGCGGAAATCGTCCAGAATGCGTTCTTGGGGGATAGGGCCTTCGAGGTTGCAGCCGAAGGCGGTCATCACATAGGCTGCGTCGACCGTATATCCCTCTTCCTTGTAAAGACGGACCCAGTCCCGTTGTCTCTCCCGCATTTCCGCCGAGGAACAATTGTTGTTTGACTGGGCAAATGCCTCGGAGGGATAGAACAGCAGACGCGGGTCGATATCGACCTCATGCGCGGTCAGGGCCTTGCGAAACCCTTTGTCGTTCAGCCACAGCGACGTGTAATTCACGCCCGGCTTGCGCTTGATACGCTGGAACAACTCGCCGGTGTCGGCCATTTGCGGTACGTATTTCGGGCTGACGAAACTTCCGACCTGAATGCGCTTCAGACCGGTTTCGCTGAGCATGTCGATCAGTTCGATCCGCTCTTCGATTGGATAAATCTTTTTTTCGATCTGAAAACCCTCGCGCGGGCCTTCTTCACGAAATTCTACGAATTTGGGAAAGTCGGTCATTTCATCACTCCTCGGATGGCAGAATCTCGGCGATGACCTGGCCGCGATCGACCATGTCTCCATTCGAGACGGATATGTGGCTGGCGATCCCGGCCGCGGCTGCCCGGATCGAGATTTCGAGTTTCATGGATTCCATGACCGCAACCACGTCGCCTTCGGCCACGCTCTGACCATCGGAGACCTTGATTTCGACAATCATGCCGGTCAGCGGAGAGGTCACGGCGCGATCCGCCGCAGCATCGCCGCCGGCAAAGGCAAGGGGCGCGGCGGGGCGGAAGACCAGGCGGCCTTCGGGCGTGTCCAGTTCGATCACGCCCGCGTGCAGACGTGCCTCGATCAGATGGACGGTGTCGCCTTCGCCGACACGCCAACAGCCCGGGGTCAGTTCACGTGCCGACAGTGTCAGCGCCTCGCCGTTTTCCGAATAGACGGTGTATCTGGCACCCGGTTTGACAGGACTGACGCGCAGTTCCTCGGATACCTCGTCAGAATCGGTAAGCGTCACGCGCTGCCCCGCTTCAATCGCATCGCCGCCCAGACCAAGCCGCCAGCCGGTAAAGGCATCACGGTTGGTCCAGGGATTGGCGTTTGTGTCGCTGCGCGACTTGGTCACGAAGAGAATGGCAGCGGTCGCTTTCCACAGATCGGGGCGGGTCAGGCCGGGTGCCTGTGTCAGCTCATCCAGCCTGCCGTCGATCCAGCGGGTATGCACCTGCATCCGTTCGAATTCATGGTTTCGCGCCAGCGCCGTTAGAAAGGCGCGATTGGTCTCGACACCTTCGACCGCGACATGATCAAGCGCCGTGGCCAGACGTGCCAATGCGGTTTCCCGGTCGGGCGCGTGCACGATCAGCTTGGCGATCATCGGGTCGTAGTAGGGCGTGACGTCATCGCCTTCTTCGACGCCGCTGTCGATGCGCAGGCCCGATGGCAGGCTGAGCGTGGAGAGCGTGCCCGTCGACGGGGCGAATTGCATCGCCGGATCTTCGGCGTAAAGCCGCGCCTCGACCGCGTGGCCGTTGATCGTCAGATCGTCCTGCACCAGTCCAAGGCCCGCGCCTTCGGCAATCCGCAGGTGAAGCGCGACAAGGTCCAGCCCGGTGATCGCTTCGGTGACGGGATGTTCCACCTGAATGCGCGGGTTCACCTCAAGGAAGAAATACTCGTCACCCGCGACCAGAAACTCGACCGTGCCCAGCCCGCGATAGTCCAGCGTTTCACCAAGACGCACCGCGTCGCGCGCGATGTCGTCCATAAGCGTCCGGGGCAGACCCCAGGCCGGGGCTTCCTCGATGACCTTCTGGTGGCGGCGCTGAAGCGTGCAATCGCGTTCGAACAGATGCACCACATGGCCCTTGCCGTCACCTGCGATCTGCACTTCGACATGGCGCGCCTCGGGCAGGAAACGCTCCAACAGCAGCCCTTCGGAGCCGAAGGTGGATTTTGCTTCGCGCAGCGCGCCTTCGATGTCCTCGACCAGCGTGGTTTCGTCGGTGACGAGCCGTTGTCCGCGCCCACCACCGCCGCCGACAGCCTTGAGCAGGACCGGCAGGCCCATTTGGCGCACTTCGTCGGCGATTTCCCGGGGATCCGACCGCGCGCCTTCCGCGCCCGAAATCACCGGGACGCTGGCAGCCACGGCGGCTTCCTTGGCGCTGGCCTTGTCCCCGAAACGTTCAAGCGTCGCCGGCGTCGGCCCCATGAAGATCATGCCGGCGGCTTCGACCGCACGGGCAAAATCGGGGTTTTCGGCCAGAAAGCCGTAACCGGGATGGATCGCATCCGCGCCCACCGATTGCGCGGCGGCAATCACTGCGTCGATTTTCAAATAGCTCTCAGATGCAGGTCCGGCGCCGATACAGACCGACTTGCCGATCTCGCGGACATGCAGGGCATTGGCATCGGCCTGCGAATGCACGCCGACAGGGGTGATACCGCTGGCCCGCGCGGTGCGCGCGATCCGGCAGGCAATTTCGCCGCGGTTGGCGATTAGAAGCGTTTTGATTTTCACGGTTCGCTCATCACATCCTGAACACGCCGAAGTTGGTATCGACCTTGGGTCTGCGCGATGTCACATCCAGCATCAGCGCCATGACGTCACGGGTCTCACAGGGCTCGATCACGCTGTCGATCCAAAGGTTGGAAGCAAAATTATAGGCTCCCTGAAAATCTTCGTATTCCTTGCGGATCGGTGCCTTGAAGGCTTCCTCCTCCTCGGGGGTCCAGCTTTTGCCTTCGCGTTCGTTGATCTGCGCGCGGACCTGAGCCAGCACGCTGGCGGCCTGTTCCGGCCCCATGATTGCCGACCGTCCCGTCGGCCAGGCGAACATTGCGTCCGGCTGGAACGGGCGGCCCAGCATCGCCAGGTATCCGGCCCCGTAAGAGCCACCGGTGATGATTGTGAATTTCGGCACCCGGGCCGAAGACATGGCCGTGATCATCTTGGCGCCAGCCTTGGCAATGCCCATCTGCTCGACCTCGCGGCCCACCATGAAGCCGTTCACATCGGCCAGGAACAGCAGCGGAATATCACGCTGGACGCAGAGATTGATGAAATGCGTCGCCTTCAGCGCGGCTTCGACGAAAAGCACGCCTGTATTGGCGATGATCCCGACCTCGTGGCCGTGGATGCGCCCCCAGCCGGTCATGATCGTGTCGCCATAAAGCGGCTTGAATTCGTGAAAATCGCTCTCATCGACCAACCGAGCCACGATTTCGCGGTTGTCGGTCGGCACCTTGGGGTCGCGGCTGATGAGCCCATAAATCTCTTCGACCGGGTAGGCGGGCGCACGGGGCGTTTCGGGCGTCTTGCGGGGTTGGGGTTTTTCGCCAAGATGGCTGACAATTTCGCGCGTGATGGCCAGAGCGTGGGCGTCATCTTCGGCCAAATGGTCGGTCACACCGGAAACGGACGAATGCATCTTGCCGCCACCCAGTTCTTCGGCTTCGACCTTTTCGCCGGTTGCGGCAAAGGTCAATTCCGGTCCGCCCAGATACATAAAGCCCTGACCGCGCACGATCACCACTTCGTCACAGAGCGCGGGGATATAGGCACCACCCGCGGTGCAGGGCCCCATGACCACGGCGATTTGCGGCACACCATCGCCAGACATGCCGATCTGTTGGTGAAAGATGGAGCCGAACTGGCCTTCGTCGGGGAAAAGGTTGGCCTGGTCGGGCAGGAAGGCACCGCCGGAGTCCACGAGGGTGATGACGGGCAGGCGGTTTTTCCAGGCAATTTTCTGTGCCCGGACGTGTTTGCGGCAGGTGATCCCGAAATAGGTGCCGCCCTTTACGGTGGCATCATTGGCGATGATCATGCACTGACGGCCTTCGATCACGCCAATACCGGTAATGATGCCGGCGCCGGGTGGAACTCCCTTGTGCATATTCAATCCGGCCAACTCGCCGAGTTCCAGAAATGGTGTGCCCGGGTCGATCAGCCGTTCGATCCTTTCTCGCGGCAGGATCTTGCCTTTCTTCACATGCCGTTCGCGTGCCTTTTCGGGGCCGCCGACGCGTTGGGTCAGGCGAAGGGCGTGCAGTTCGGCAATCTTTGCGCGATACTGCGCGTCGTTTTCCCGGAAGTCATTAGATCCGGTGTCGAGAAGGGATTTCATTCGTGTCATGGCAGGTCGGGATATTCTCTCAGAACGAAGGCAACTTTAGCTGCGCCGGGTTTTTCGAAAGTGTCGGGCGCGACCAGATGGACGTCGGCCTTGAAGACGAGCGCGTCGCGAAGTCGCTGTTCGATCTTCTTTTTCAGGGCGCCGTCATCGGCCGGATCGCGACCGGGGCCACGTTCGACGATCACCGTCAGCGCGCCTTGCGTAGTATGGCCCTCGAAATCTGCGACAATCCGCATGACGCCGTTGGTCTCGGGCACCATTTCGATGATTAGGCTGTTGATTGCGGACGGAAAGACATTGGCCCCGCGAACGATCAGCATGTCATCTGTGCGCCCGGTGCAGCGGATCTTGGGGCCGGTGCGGCCGCAGGAGCATTCGGTGTCGATGACCTCGATGTAGTCGCCTGACCGGAACCGCACGAGCGGGCTGGCCTGGCGGCCGAGCGCGGTATAGACCATCTCGCCTTCTGCGCCTTTTTTCCAGGGAATGATCCTGCCGCTCTCCGGGTCGAGCAGCTCGGTCAGGACATAATCCATGTTGACCATGTGCATACCCGACTGGGCGTCGCACTCGGCCCAGTAGGTCACGCCCAGATCGGTGCCGCCCAGCATCTCGGTGCATTTCGCGCCCCAGGCCTTTTCGATTTTGGCGCGGATAGAGGGGATGCCGCCACCCGGTTCACCACCCACGATCACCCGTTCGACGCCCAGTTCGTCGGCCTTGCAGCCCAGCACTTCGGGCGCTTTTTCGGCCAGGTGCAGCACGAAATTCGGGGCACCGACGATGCAGCGCGGACGGGTATCGGCACAGGCACGCAGCAGCCGTTCCGCGCCGCCATCGGCGCCCACCGGCACATCGATCGTGCCCATGTACTGCAACCCCTGCATCACGGGGATGCCGCCGACAAAGCCCTTGGCGAGCGAAAACGCGTGCAGCACCATGTCGCCCGGCCGCACGCCATTGGCAAAGAAACAGCGTGCCGTCATCTCGTGCCACATTTCGGCGTCGGATTCGGTCAGGGCCACATATGAGGGGCTGCCGGTCGTGCCCGACGATGCCTGCATTTGGATGATCTCGTACATGGGCGCGGCGCGGTGTTTGCCGAACGGCGGATCGGCGGCCAGGCTTTCGCGGATCTCGGTCTTGTAGGTATAGGGCAGTTTCTGCAGGTCTTCGATGGTGCGGATATCGTCGAATTCCACACCGGCTTTCGCGAACTTCTCCTGATAGAAAGTCGAGTTTGCCTTGAGATAGGTCATCTGATCGCGCAGTCGCTCTTCCTGAATACGGCGCACCTCGTCGAGCGGCGTGCCCTCGATCGCGTGCCAGAAGCGATCATTTACCTTGTCGGCGGCATCTTCCCGCCGGAAGCGCATTCCAAATTGCATGTCGTTCTCCGTTCCAAGCGGTGGCGATCAATAGGATCGTGGCAGGCCCATGACCTTTTCGCCGATAAAGCTCAGGCACAGTTCGCGGTTCACCGGCGCTGTGCGCAGCAGGCGGACCAGCGGGTACATTTCGTAAAGTCCCGTATCTTCGGTAAAGCCCGATCCACCATGCGCCTGAAGCGCCGCGTCGACCGCTTCGATCCCGGCTTCGGCGGCGGCATATTTCGCCATGTTCGACGACGCACCGGCAGGCAGCTTGTTGTCGAACTCCCATGCCGCGCGCCGGGTCATCAGACTGGCCATTTCGACTGCCGTATGCGCCTTGGCCATCGGATGCTGTACGCCCTGGTGCGCACCGATGGGTTGGCCGAACACATTGCGCTCGGAGGCATAGGCCACGCCCTTGTTCAGGGCGAACCGGCCGATGCCGCAGCACAAGGCGGCCAGGATGATACGCTCGGGGTTGAGGCTGTCGAACAGGATCGAGAACCCTTCGTCCACCTCGCCGACCACATCCTCGGGGCCGAGATCCACATCGTCGAAGAACAGTGTCCACTGCTCCTCGGGCAGGGGGATCGAGATCTTCACCCGCTGCTTGTCGACGCCTTTTTTCTTCAGATCCACGGCGAACAGGGTAAAGCCGTCGGTCTTGCGGCTGACCTCGGTATGCGGTTTGGTCCGCGCCACCACAAGGCAGTAGTCGGCCACTTCGGCCCCGGTGATGAAGGTCTTTTCGCCCGACAGGCTGAACCGGTTGCCTCGACGCTTGGCCAGCGTAGTGGCCTTCATCGTGTTCGACCCGGCCCCCGGTTCGGTGATCGCGAAACAGAACTGGATATCACCGCGGCAGGCAGCCGGCAGCAGTTCTTTCTTGTGGAACTCGCTCCCGTGGCTGGCGATATGGGCCAGCGACATGGTCGGCCCGACCACCATCATCAAAAGCGGAATGCCGTGATTGGCGGTGCCCTCCATGAACAGGGCCATTTCGGTCATACCAAGGCCCGCGCCGCCGAATTCCTCGGGCACCATGATGCCCAGGAAACCGTCATCGGCAATCTGCCTGAACATCTCGTGCGGGAACTCATGCCTGCGCGCGTGGTCCAGCCAATACGCATTGTCGTATTTCTGCGCCAGCTGGCCGCCATACTCGTAAATCTGGCGTTGTTCGTCGTTCAAAATGAAATCCATGTTTCGTCCTCAGGCCTTGAATTCGGGGGCGCGCCGGTTCTCGAATGCGTCGAGGCCCTCGGCCACGTCATCGCTGGGCAGTGCGCGCACCGCGGCATCGCGCTCAAGCCGCATCTGCTGGTCGATACCAAGGTCCGCGCCTTCGCGCGCCAACCGCTTCATCTCCGCGATGCCGGGACGCGAGCGGGTGGCGATCTTCTGGCAGTATTCCAGCGAGATCTTGTACAGATCCGCATCCGGCACGATGTAGTTGACCAGGCCGGCCTCTTTGGCCTCGTCCGACTTGAGCCAGCGGGCCGAGAACATCAGGTCGAGCGCCCGGCGCTGCCCCATCAACCGCGTCAGCCGCTGCGAGCCACCCCAACCGGGAATCAGCCCGAATTGCGCATGCTGATCGCCAAACTGGGCGCTTTCGGCCGCAAAGCACACGTCGCAGGCCAGCATCAGTTCGATCCCGCCGGCCAGACACAACCCCTGCACTGCGACTACGACAGGGAGGGAGGAGGTTTCGAGCGCACGCAGGTTTTTCATGCCAAAGGCGATGAAATGGTCCAGCGCGGCGGGATCGTTCAATTTACCTTTCACTTCCACCAGATCGGCGCCGGTGCAAAAGTTCTTGCCTTGCGCCCGGATCAGGATCGCCCGAATATCCGGGTTCGCCTCGAATTCCGACCGCGCAGCAGAAATGCGCTCATGCACGTCAAGTGACAGGCAATTGAATTTCTCGGGGCGGGCAAGTTCGATGATGCCGGTGTTGCCCTCGGAAGTGACGAGGATGGGGCCGCTCATTTGGCCGCTCCCTTCGCCTTCTTGTCATACTGCAGCGCCATGCGACCGACCTTCTCGCGGGCGATCACCAGCTTCTGGATCTGCGCGGTGCCGTCACCGATCTGCAAGCCGAGCACATCGTTGTAGCGCTGGTGGTGGGGCAGGTCGGTGGTGTAGCCGTAATGTCCGTGCAGGATCAGGCACTGGTGCAGGATCTCGCAGGCGGTTTTGGGCAGGTACCATTTGCACATGGCGGCCTGAGAGGTGTGGGGCAGGCCACGGTCGCGCAGGTCCAGCGTGTAATAACAAAGCTGGCGCATCATGGTCAGTTGGGTCTCGGCCTCGGCCAGGGGAAAGCTGACACCCTGATACTGAACGATCGGGGCTCCGAATGCCTCGCGCTCCTGAACGTAGGCCCAGGTTTCATCCACCGACGCTTGCGCGGCCCCCAGGCACTCCAGCCCGATCAGTGCGCGGGAATAGTCGAAGCCCGCCATGATCGTGCCAAAGGCACGGTCCTGTTCCGCCATCATGTTTTCAGCCGGCACGAAAACATCGTCAAAGAAAACCGAGCCGCGCCCGACAGGCTTGGTGCCGATGTCGTCAAAATGGGTGCGCTTGATGCCTTCCTGGTTCAGATCGACGAAAAAGGCGCTGACCCCGCGTGAGCCGCCGTCAGGATCGCCGGTACGGGCAAAGACGACCGCCGCATCCGCCTGACTGGCAAAACTCATGGATGTCTTTTCACCGTTCAGCCGCCAGCCGTTGCCGGATTTCTCGGCCCTCAGAATCAGGTTCGCCGCATCCGAACCGCCGCGCGGCTCTGTCAGGCCCAGGCCAATGACAGCATCACCCGAAACAACCTTGGGCACCCATTCCGACGCGATGTCCTTGGAGGCATGTTTGGCAACCATTCCGCCCATGAGAGAGCCCAGAAGCTGCACGTAACTTGCGTTGAAATCAGCATAGGCGATCTCTTCGACGATCAGCCCTGACGTGACAGAGCTTTCGCCGAGTCCCCCGAATTCCTCGGGCAGATCGGCCCCGATCAGCCCCAGTGCGCCCATCTCCTTGATCAGCGCACGGTCGAATGTATGGCCGCTGGCGCGTTCTTGATATGTGGGCGCAAGTCTTTCAGTTGCGAAGCGCTTTGCGGTCTCGCGAAACGCCTTCTGATCGTCTGTAGGCTGGAATTGCATCGGTGCTCCTCCCCATGAGCGAAAATCTTCTTTCCAGAAAAATCTAACAAATGTTAGATTGTAGATCAAGTGCAGTTTTGAGGAGGAGAACCGAAGTGAAAAATAGACCAGATGGAAGCTTTGAAACCATGCTCTCGCCCATCCGCGCAGGCCAACATACATTGCGAAATCGTGTCATCATGGGGTCGATGCACACGCGGTTGGAAACCGAGCCTGACGGCATAGCCAAACAGATCGCGTTTTACGCCGAGCGTGCGCGGGGGGAGGCGGCGATTCTGGTCACCGGCGGGTTTTCGCCCAATGCCGAAGGCATATTTGATCCAGAAGGTCCGCGAATCGATGCCCGGCAAGAAGCGCTTGACCTGCGCCCGATCTGCGAGGCGGTGCAGGCCGAAGGCAGCCTGATCTGCGCGCAACTTCTTCACGCCGGGCGCTATGCCAAGATCGAAGGCTGTGTCGCCCCGTCGCCGATCCGCGCTCCGATCAACCGTTTCATCCCGCGTGAAATGACCGAAGCCGACATTCTCCGTACCATCGAGGATTTTGCCGTGGCGGCCGCCAATGCGCAGGCCGCAGGCTTTGATGGCGTCGAGATCATGGGGTCCGAGGGATACCTGATCAACGAATTCACCGTCACCCATACCAACAAGCGCCAAGACGACTGGGGCGGCAGCGCCGCGAACCGCCACCGATTCCCGGTCGAGATCGTGCGCGCGGTGCGCGAACGTTGCGGCCCCGACTTTCTGGTCATCTACCGGATTTCGGCGGCCGATCTGATCGAGGGCGGCGCGCCCGCCGATGAAATTGCCGCACTGGCCCGCAAGATCGAGGCCGCAGGTGCGGATATTCTGAACACCGGCATCGGCTGGCACGAGGCCCGCGTGCCGACGATCGCCTATCCGGTGCCGCGCGGTGCCTGGCGCAAGGCGGCAGCCAACGTGAAAGCGGCCGTGTCGATCCCGGTGGTCGCCTCGAACCGGATCAACACACCCCAGCTTGCCGAAGACATACTTGCCTCTGGCGATGCGGACATGATCTCGATGGCGCGCCCGTTTCTGGCCGATCCGCATTTCGTGAAAAAGGCGCGAGAGGGCCGCGCGGACGAGATCAACACCTGCATCGCCTGCAACCAGGCCTGCCTGGATTTCATCTTTTCTGACCGTCCGGTCGGATGTCTGGTCAATCCAAAGGCCGGGCGTGAAACGGAATTCCGGGATACGCCAGCCGACACGCCAAAGAAAGTGGCCGTCGTTGGCGGTGGTGCCGCGGGCATGGCCACAGCCGCCGAGGCGGCGCGGCTGGGCCACGATGTCACCCTGTTCGAAGCGCAGGACAAATTGGGCGGTCAGCTGAATCTGGCCCGCGCCGCACCGGGCAAGGACGAATTCGACGAAACCCTTCGGTATTATGCCGGTCAGATGCAAAAACACGGGGTCACGCAACGTCTGGGACAGCGGGCAGAGGCGAGCGATCTTGACGGATTTGACCATGTGGTGATCGCCACCGGGGTCACGCCGCGCATTCCCGACCTGCCGGGTATCGACCATCCCAGCGTCGCGACCTACGCCGAAATTCTGTCCGGTGACCGCGTGGCGGGCGACCGTGTCGTCGTGATGGGGGCAGGGGGCATCGGTCATGATGTGGCCGAGTTCCTGGTGACCGAATCCGCCGAGACCGCCAACGCCGAAGTCTTTTGCGAAACCTGGGGTGTGGACCCCGAATTTGTGTCGTCGGGTGCCCTGGCGGGCGACCCTCTGGCACCGAAACCGTCGCGCCGCAAGGTCGTTATGCTGCAACGCAAGACGGCCAAACCGGGCGCGGGGCTTGGTGTTTCGACAGGGTGGATCCTGCGCAACGCGCTGCGCAAACATGGGGTCGAGGCAATGGGCGGCGTGACCTATGAACGTATCGACGATGCGGGACTGCATATCGTCGCGGACGGAATGCCAAAGGTCATTGCGGCCGATACAATTGTGCTATGCACCGGTCAGGAACCGGAACGGACCCTGGCCCAAGAGCTTGCCGCGCGCGGCGTCCCGGTTACGATGATCGGCGGGGCAAAAGAGGCCGCTGAACTGGATGCGCTGCGCGCCATTGATGAGGGCGTGCGCCTGGCGCAGGATCTCTGAACCGAAGGCCGGGCAAGGGGTAAACCATGCTGACCGACGTCATCCGCGCGGGGCGCGCTGATCTGTATTCGATCTTTCGAACCCGCGCACATGACTGCGCCCGCGCCCTGGCCATCGAGGACGGCAGCAGGAAACTGACCTATGCAGAACTGCTGGAGCGGGTCGATCGTCTGGCTGCCGTGTTTCTGGCCAGGGGCGTTGCGCCGGGCGACAGGATTGCGATCCTGGCGCACAACCGCTCTGAATACCTGGAGGTCGAACTCGCCGCAGCGGGAATCGGCGCGATCGTCGCCTGTCTGAACTGGCGGCTTGCTTCCGATGAACTGCGGCACTGCATAGATCTGGTCGCGCCGGTTCTCGCGGTCGTCGAACCGGACCTTTCAGAAGCTTACCGGGCCGTCGCGGCAACGCCCTGTCTGATTATCGGGCCGGATCTGGACACGGCCATTGCCGCGGCCGGACCGGACCCGCGCATCGGAACCATGGTCGACGATCCAGAGGCTGGTCTGACGATCCTTTATACCTCGGGGACCACGGGCCTGCCCAAGGGGGCGCTTATCAGCCACCGCGCGCATATTGCCCGATCCATGGTTTTTGCGGCCCAGCTGGCGCTGGATACCGGCGACGGGTTCATCGCCTGGGCGCCGATGTTCCACATGGCCTCCACCGATCATGCGCTGGCGACGATCCTGCGGGGCGGGACCGTGGTGATGGTGGACGGGTTGAGGCCTGCCGTCATCAACGAGGCGCTGTCACGCCACAGGATCGGCTGGTTCGTGATGATGCCCGGGGCGCTGGAAGCTTTTATTGCCGAACGACGCGCCAACCCTTTGCCGGTAAAAGGCATCAAGGTTTGTGGGGCTATGGCCGATCTGGTGCCGCCGCATCAGATCGCGGAACTGACCGGCCTTCTGGACACGCCTTACCTGAATTCCTTCGGTGCAACCGAAACCGGCCTGCCGCCAGGAACCGCCGATCTGATCGCGCCGGGTGTGACCCCGGACCGGCTTTCCAAACGCATCAGCGCCTTTTGCGAGGTACGGCTGGTCGATCCCGACGACCGCGAAGTCCCGGATGGAACGCCTGGCGAAATGGCGCTTCGGGGTCAGACGCTGTTTTCCGGGTACTGGAACGCCGACGACACCAACGCCCGTGACTTTCGCAACGGCTTTTTCCACATGGGCGACTTGTTCCGGCGCAATGCGGACGGAACCATCGACTTTGTGGACCGGGCCAAATACCTGATCAAGACCGGCGGCGAGAACGTCTATCCTGCGGAGATCGAGCGTGTTCTTCTATCTCATCCCGGGGTGGTCGATGCCGCCGTGGTCAGGGCATTTGACGTGAAATGGGGGGAAAGTCCGGTGGCCTTTGTCGCCCGCGGCAAGGACGGGCCGGATGCCGAAGCGCTGATGAATTTGTGCCGCGACAACCTCGCAGGCTACAAACGACCGCGCGAAATTCGCTTCATCGCGTTCGAGGACTTTCCCAGATCGACCAGCGGAAAGGTCCAGCGGCATATCCTCGAAGCCCGGCTCGCAGATTAATTTTCGCTCTGACCCGATCGTCACCCCGCCACGCCCGTTCGCCCCACTAGCGATAAAAGCGTTCCTTTCATCGTTGCGATGAGCTCATCCCCCCCCTTTGGAGTAGCCCCCTGAAAGAGGTCCACCAACTGGGATAGATTGACCCGCGATTGATGTGCTGCCCTCTGTCGGACCACACGGCTGCGGGTATTCCGGGGGATTGAGCTCAGGAGGATTCTTCGATCCCTAAGCCATTAATCAGCGCGATCGGTGGTTTGTTCCAGGTTGCGCTGTGGGAGCAGCAGGTAACCCGGCGCTTCGCACGGACGGGCATGGAATGCCGGCAAGTGCCGGTTGACGCTGCTGCGGGCCTTCAAGGGAAAGTCGGCGACTATCCGATGTGCGGAACAGTGCGCGCATTCGCCAAGCGAACTCAAACGTCCGGTTCTGTACTGCGACCCGACAAAACGATATCAAGTGATCAGCGGTCAGCCGATTACACCTGTGTAACTGTCTTCTTCGGCCCTCCTGTCTGCATGATCTGGGACAGGTAAGAATTGCGCCGTCTGATGAAGTCACGCAGAAGAGTCGGGTAGTCTTCACTGACGGCACTCTTCACAGAAACCCGATGCTCCAGTTCATGTCGCCAGGCCCTTACCCGGGCAAGCCCTATGAAGACGCCAAACTCTCCGATGGCGTCAAAAACGTCGAAATAACGGAAGACCGGGCCGAATACGACATCGACGAGGCTGAACCGGTGGCCATCGAACCATAGTCCCTCCCCAAGCTCCGCGTCCAGCCGAAGGAACTTTGCGCGGAGCGCCGCGACTTTTGCTGGTGACGTCCCGGGGCGTGGTGTAGCTGTCGGTGGCCATCGGGTTTCTCGGTAGGGTCGGGTTGCTGACACCAACCTGAACCGAGGGATAGACCCGATGACCAAACCGATGATGGACCTTCGCGCGCTCGTCGAGAAGAGCGGCGATGCGGACTTGCTGCGCGATATGATCGGCTTTGCCGCCGAGCGGCTGATGGAGCTGGAGGTCGGCGCCAAGACCGGCGCCGACTACGGCGAAAAGAGCACCGAGCGGCTGGCGCAACGCAATGGCTACCGCGACAGGGATTGGCAGACCCGTGCGGGCAGTGTCGAGTTACGCATCCCGCGCCTGCGGACCGGCTCTTACTTTCCCTCGTTCCTCGAGCCCCGGCGCTCGGTGGAAAAGGCGCTGACGGCCGTCATCCAAGAGGCTTATGTCCATGGCGTCTCGACACGGTCCATGGACGATCTGGTGCAGGCCATGGGGGGCACCGGGATCTCGAAGAGCCAGGTCAGTCGGCTCTGCGAAGAAATCGACGAGCGGGTCGATGCCTTCCTCACCCGACCGATAGAAGGAGAATGGCCCTACCTGTGGATCGACGCGACCTATCTCAAGGTCCGCCAGGGTGGTCGGATCGTATCCGTCGCCGTGACGATCGCGGTGGGCGTGACCACCGACGGCCGACGCGAAGTGCTGGGCATGGCGATCGGTGCTTCCGAAGCCGAGCCCTTCTGGACAGAGTTTCTGCGCGACCTCGTGCGCCGCGGCCTTTCCGGCGTGAAGCTGGTGATCAGCGATGCGCATGAGGGCATCAAGGCGGCCACGGCGCGGGTGCTGACGACCTCCTGGCAGCGTTGCCGGGTTCATTTCCAACGCAATGCGCTCGCCCATGCCGGCAAGAGCAGCCGTAGGGTCGTCTCGGCCTTTATCGCCACCGCTTTTGCGCAGCCTGACCATGCCGCGGCCAAGACCCAGTGGCGGCTGGTAGCGGACCAGATGCGGCTCAAGCTGCCGAAACTGGCCACGCTCATGGATACGGCGGAGGAGGACGTGCTGGCCTACATGACCTTCCCGGCCCAGCACCGCGCGAAGTTGCATTCCACGAATCCGATTGAGCGCCTCAACGGTGAGATCAAGCGACGCACGGACGTCGTCGGCATCTTCCCCAACGAAGCCTCGATCCGGAGATTGGTAGGGGCAATCCTGATGGAGCAGACCGAGGAATGGACCGTCCAGCGCGGCCGTTACATGACACTTCCGTCTTGGGGCCCCTGCCGTCAATCCGGAATTTGCACGGCAAGGCACCCGCAATTGCCGGGCTGGCTGCGGAACGCGAGGCGCGGGCGGCGCGGAGACATCAGATATCGGAGCGCCGCCCGCGCCGACAGCCGCGTTGGTCCTGGGCAAAACCATGTGCTCCTTCTGCAGCGCCATCGCCTCCACTCCCAGTCCCATACCGGTGTCATGCTTCCGTCCGTGGTCGGCGCGCTGGCCGCCTACATGATGTCGGTGAGATCGGTTCCCGGGCGCCCATCTGGAAAACGCGCTCGGATGGAACGTCCGGCGGCAGCGTCATATCCGGCGTCGCCGGGAACCGCGTCCCGGTGGGGACTTCTTCGTGGCGGGGCAGACCCTGCCAGAAGTTGATCTTCTCCTTCTTGCCGTGTCGATGATCGTCTCAGGCTGTAGTCGGGACCGGCTTGCGCTGCGGGCGGAACTCGGTTCCGTCCAGCCACATCCGATGAAGCACGACGCCGATCCGCCGTGCGACGGCCACTGTGGCGCGCTTCGATCCGCGGCGTCTGGCAACCTGCATGCCCCATGCCTTGAGCTGGCATGGCCTCGCATTATGCATCATCACGGTGGCGGCATTGAAGAGCGCCGTCCGCAGCGCTGCATCTCCTGCCTTGGTGATCCTGCCGGTGACATCGCGCTCGCCTGACTGTTCCCGCCGCGGCGTCAGGCCGACCCATGGTCCTACATCCCGAGACGACCGGAACCGCGCCGGATCGTCGATCGCCGAGCGCACGGTCAATGCGACCACGGCGCCGACTCCGGGCATCGTCATCATCAGTCGGCAGGCATCGTCCTGCCGGGCAAGCTCGAGCACCCTGCGGTCCAGCGCCGATAGCCTGTCGCGCAGCACCGTCCGGGCATCGAGGATGGCCGTGGCTGCTGCCTCCAGCGCGGCATTCCCGGCAACCAGCTCTCGGACCCGTGATTCATAGCGCCCCTTGCCCTTGCCGACAGGACCGAGCTTCATCCCGAAATTGCGCAGGACCCCGCGCAAGGACTGCTCGATGTCCAGTGCCGCCTTCTGGACCGCCTTGCGGGCGCTCAGCAAAGCGCGCATCTCCTGGGCGGACACCGACTTGCAGTGGACCGGCCTGAACCAGCCCATGCGGAGCAGCCTGGCAATGCCCTCGGCATCGCGGCGGTCGGTTTTGACGGGCATGGCCTTCAGGACCGCCTTGACCTGCCGGGTCTCCATCAGGACCAGTTCGAAGCCCGCTTCACCCAGGCCGCGATGAAGCCACTGCGACAGCGGCCCTGCCTCCAGTCCGATTGCCTCGATGGTAAAGGGCAGGTCCCGCAGGAAGGCGATAAGCGCCTCGGGCTCGCTGTCGATCTGCGCCCGCTTCACGACCTGCCCATGTTCGTCGATCACACAGACTGCGGAGCTCGCGAGCGAAACGTCGATGCCGATGAAGATCTTCATGCCGTCCTCCTCTGGGTTGTGGAAGCGCCAGCCTATCCGGTCCTGGCCGCCCCATGACGACATCTGGAAACGCTCACGCCGGTCAGCGATGATGTCATGGTCAGCCTGCCTGCTGCGCAGCGCGACTGACCAGCTCGGCCCGCCAGTGAGCGCGAGGCCCATGAGGAGCTACACCACGCCCGGGGACATCATCCTTTTGCTTCCAACGCTTTATCCCAATTACGGTTGCAGCATCAGGCCGCTGCCGCATAAACTTGAACAGAAACCGAACCAGATCCTCCGTTACGATACAGTCTCAGCTCTCCGAAAAACCCTGACGACGGAAAATCGGCGACCGCACTGCTAAAGGCTAACATTACCGCTTGGGAGGTCTGAACCTGCTGGCGGCGATCTGGATACCGCGCGCGCCTACGGGAAACGGTTGGCCGAGGTCGCGAGCCGCTGGAACAGCTGATCCAGCTGTCTGAATAATCGGTCCGGCCGCCCGGATCGGATGTGCTGCGGCCGGGTTGCGCTCAGTCCGCGACCCCCGCCCGCCCGATCAGCGCCATGAGCGTTCCGGTCATCGTTGCGACGAGCTTTTCATCCTGGCCCTTCACGGCATAGGCACGCGCCTCGCATATGGTCAGCGTCCTGCCTGGTTTCACCACGTCAGCGACGAAGCGAAACCGTTCGCCGTCCGCCGGGTTGAGTAGGTTGATCTTGAATTCGGCCGTCAACACTGCCGCGTCCGCTGACATCAGCGAAAAGGCCGCGTATCCGCAGGCGCTGTCCAGCGCTGTCGACACGATTCCGGCATGCAAAAACCCATGCTGCTGGGTCAGTGCAACCTGATGTGCCATTTCCAGAACGATGCGACCGGGTAACAACTCGGCAATGCTGATCCCCAACGTGTTCATCACCTTCTGGCGATCGAAACTGTTGCGCACGCGTGCGTCATAGTCGGGGTTTTTCGGTTTGAATTGTGTCATGGCGGGTCTTCCTCTTCGATTTCATTCGTCAATGACCAATCTTAGGCGGTCTTTGAGGCGCGTATCTTGTAGCGAAAGGTCAAAACGACGCGGAATAGACAGAGCGCGCAACGCGCCGGGCGGTTTGCCGGCGAAGATCCGGCAAGCGGCGGACAAGTGAGATTGATCGTAATATCCGGCGTCCAGCGCCAGATCGCTCAGCGGCAGGGTCTTTGACGCAAGCTGCCCGAGAGCCCGGCGAAAGCGTCGCAAGGTCGCAAGCCGCCGCCGCGACACGCCGGTTTCCGCCCGCACCTTTCGACGTTTGGTCCGGTCGCTGTAAGCTCCGGTTGGTGCGGCAAAGCGCAGGTCTCTCGCAAGGCCGTCAAGCGCCGCGATGAGCGCAGGCAGGTCATCGTCCCCGGTCTGAATCCGGGCCAGTTCTGAGGCCAGCATGTCCAGCCCTGTGGAGTCGGGAAATCGCTGCGGTCGTGACGACAGTCGTAGCCCGGCCACGACACCCTGGAATGGCCTTGGGCGGGGCGAAAAATAGGGGCGCGGTTCTGCCAGCGATACGCGCCCGCCGCCGCTGTCGTCGCGCGTTACCGAAAGGGTAAAGAGGTCGGTTGCGAACCGCCCGCGTCCACCACCGCTCAGCACACCGGTATCGCGGAACACGAACAAATGGTCGATCTGTTTGGCCGCTTCCTCAGGCGGCGCCAGTTCGAGATAAAGCGGCGGCGCCATCAGGTTACTTGACGAAAGCATCCCGGTTCTCGGCGACGAAATCGGCAAATCGGCGCGCCGGGCGTCCCATCACATCGCTGACCGTGGTTTCGATGCCGGCAAGGTAGCCCTTGGGCGCGATGGAAGCCAATTCGACCATGGCTCTGGCGACCTCGTCCTGCATTCCGCCAGCCACCATGCCCGCCTTGGCATTTTCGGCCGACAGGGGTGCGCAGGTGACAGTGCGCCCGGTCACCCTGGACAGGAGGGCGGCGATATCTTCTCCGGTAAGAGCTTCGGGCCCGGTCAGACCAAGAGCCTTGCCTTCGTAACCCGGAGCGGTCAGCGCCTCGGCGGCGACATCCGCGATGTCGCGGGCGTCGATCCAGGCCACGGGGCCGCCCAGATCGTCATAGTACACGGCGTCCTTTGCAATGTTACCGGTCTGCCACAGCAGGTTCTGCATGAAATAGGTCGGCTGGACAAAGGTCCAGTCAAGGCCGCTTTGCTTCAGCAGCTCCTGGGTTTCGGAATGCCACTTTCCAAAGGTCAGCCCCGCCTTGGGCGACGCGCCAAGCCCCGTGGCCACAACGATATGGCGCACGCCCGCGGCCTTGGCCGCCTCGATCACGTTCGCCTTCCACTGGCGCATGTTCAGATGGGCAGGCGTGACCAAGTATATCTTTTCTGCATCGTCACAGGCCTGCGCCAGCGCGGCAGGGTCCGTGAAATCCGCTGCGACCGCCTCGCATCCTTTGGCCCTTAGCGCATCTAACTTGGAGGGGGCGCTGGTGACAGCGCGCACGGACGCGCCTTTTGCCAGAAGCGTATCGACGAGGGGCGCGCCAGTCGTGCCCGTGGCTCCGAAAACAGTGATCATGACTTTTCCTTTTGCAGGTCTGCGATGGGCTGAATGGTTTCCGGGTTGCTGATCGACGACAGATCGCCCGGATCTTCACCGAGAAAGGCGGCACGCACGACACGGCGCATGGTTTTCATGCTGCGGGTCTTGGGCAGGGCCTCGACAAAGTGGATCTCGCGCGGGCGGAAGGGTTTCGAGACGATCTCTCCGACCCGATCCTTGAGCCGCTCCACAAGCTCTGCGTCAGGCGTGACGCCCTGGGCTGCCACACAGACGCAGACGACGGCCACGCCTTTGATGTCATCAGGTGCCGCGATGGCAGCGGCGTCCACCACCTCTCCGCTCTCGGTCAGCGCCGCCTCGATCTCGGGCGGGCCGATGCGTTTGCCGGCGATGTTCAGCGTGTCGTCGGACCGGCCCAGGATATACCATGTCCCGTCCGGATCGCAGCGCACCCAGTCGCCGTGCCGCCAGAGGCCGGGGAAGGTGGACCAATAGGTTTCAAGGTAGCGATCGCGGTCCCCCCAGATGGCCGGGGTCAGACCCAGAGGCGGCTGGGTCACGACCAGTTCGCCGACCTCGCCCGGTGCGGCTTCGCTGCCGTCCTGGCGCAGAACCTTGGCCCCGACACCCATGGCCTGGGCCGAGAATCCGCCGGGCTTGAGCTCGTGCAGCACGGTCGAGGTCAGGATCGCGCCAAAAAGCTCGGTCCCGCCCGAGATGTTCAGCGGCACCGCGCGGCGGCGACAGATATGATCCAGTTGCCAAAGCCAGGCATCCTCGGTCCAGGGTTCGCCGGTCGAGGCGACGATGCGCAGGGACGACAAGTCGTAGCCCGACAAAGTTTCAGTATCCTGCGTCATGAACTGCCGTACCAGGGTCGGGGCCACGCCGAGATGCGTGACCTCCATCTCGGACGCAAGACGCAGCAGCCTGAAGGGATCGCCGGGCATTGATGGTGCGCCCTCGGCCAGCACCAGAGTCGAACCGGACAAGAGCACCGACAAAAGGGTGAGCGGCCCCATGACCCACCCCATGTCGGTCATCCAGAGGTGCCGGTCATCCCGTTTCATGTCGAGGCAAAGCAAGAAATCGGCCGTGGCCTTCGCCTGCACGCCCAAATGGGTATGCACGACGCCCTTGGGCCGTCCGGTGGTGCCTGACGTATAGGCGATCAGAAAGGTGTCATCGGCACTGACGGGAACGGCGGCAAACTCCGGACTGGCGCGGCCTATGGTTTCGCTCCAGTCCAGATCGCGGGCGGAATCGGCTACCGCACCGCCGAACCGTCGCAGGCTGATCACGGTATGAACCGATGGCACGTCGGTCAAAGCCTGGGCAAGGGTCGCCTCCATCCAGACCGGCTTGCCTCGCCGGGGTGTGGCATCCGCTGTCAGCACCGCCACGGCATCCGCGTCGTTCAGGCGCGATACGATGGCATGAGGCGCAAAACCGGAAAACAGCGGCACCGCAACCGCGCCCAGCCGGGCAATCCCCAGAAGCGCGGCCTCGATTTCGGGGATCATCGGCATATAGATGCCCACCGCCTGACCGGGCCTTACACCGCGCGCGGCAAGGGCCGAGGCGACGCGGGAGGCTTCGGCGGTAAGGTCGGAATAGGTCCAGCGACGGCGGCTTCCGTCTTCACCGACCCAGTCGATTGCGACCTTGTCGCCCAAGCCATCGGCAATTCGGGCGTCAAGACAGGTTTCCGTCAGATTCAAAGTACTCCCGAGGGCCCACCGGATCGATTCGGGCCCTTCGGAGATATCTCGCAACCGGCTGTAGGGCCGCGCGAACCGTATCCCGGCATGGTCAATGATCTGGCCCCAGAACCAGTCTGGGTCTTCATTCGAACGGCGGACGAGTTCCTCGTAACTGTCAATGCCGCAGCCCCTCAGAAATGAGGTCAGCGTGCTTGTCCGCTGGATGTCAGAGCCTGGCTGAAACATTCGCAACCTTTCTAGAATGGAAAAGGGCCGCACAAAAGGCGCGGCCAGTCGGGAAGGTAACTCTTGGCACGGTTTGGCAGCAGCGCCTTGAGTCCGGCGCTGCTGCCAGCGTTTTAACCGTGCATGGACAAGCCGCCCGAAACCGAAATCACCTGACCGGTGATGAATCCCGCGTCGTCGGACGACAGGAAGCAGATGATGCCAGGGTAATCCGTCGGCTGCGCAAGACGCTTCATCGGAATCGCCCGCTTGAGACCTTCGGCGATCTTTTGACCGGCCTCGCCTTCGGCAACCTGAGCGAACAGCGGCGTATCGGTCGGGCCGGGTGCGACCGCGTTCAATTGAATACCTTTACGCGCCAGTTCGCGCGCTACGGTTTTGGTGAACGAGATGATGCCACCCTTGCAGGCCGAATACACGGCCTCGCCGGATGATCCGACGCGTCCGGCGTCGGAGGCGATATTGACCACACGGCCGCCGCCGTTCTTGACCATGCCCGGAAGCACCGCGTGATGCATATTCAGCGGACCGTAAAGATTGATGTCGATGATCTTCTTCCAAAGGTCGGGATCGGTGTCGAGGAACGGTTTGATCACGTCCCAGCCCGCGTTGTTCACCAGCACGTCAATCGGTCCGCCGGATTCGAACTCGGCAACGGCGCTGTCGACCTGGGCACGATCGGTAATATCCGCCTGAAATGCCGTCGCTTTTCCGCCGGATTCAGTGATTAGATTGGCGGTTTCATCCGCTCCGGCTTTGTTCAGATCGAAAACGGCGACTTCGGCACCCTCCGCGCCAAACCGTTCGCAAACCGCTCGGCCAATGCCGCTCCCACCGCCGGTCACGACGACCCGTTTTCCACTCAACCCTCGCATGTGGAGGTCCTCCTCTTCCTTTGAACCTTGAAAAGATTTTGATTCGACACTCTCTCCGGTGTATTCTAACAGTTGTTAGATTTATTGCAATGGACAGCCTCATCTACAGCAAGTACCGACAAGCGATGGCACGACAGGTTGAAGATACCAGGATAGTTAATGACGATCTGAGCAAGTCGGAGAGGACCCGCGAAGCCATACTCGCTGCGGCCGCTCGACTTTTTCGGAATGAAGGCTATCACGCAACGACGATGCGCGACATCGCGCAGGAAGCTGGCATTGAGGCTGGCAGCATTTATTACCATTTTCAATCCAAGGACCAGATTCTGAGCGAAGTTCTCGATCTTGGCGTCCGTCAGCTATATCAGGCGGTCAGTGAAATCGTTCGGTCGGCACCGACAAGTTCGGAGGATTTTCGCAAGACTTTCGGACTGCTGATTGAAACACACCTTACCTACCTATTGACCGACAGCGACTTCACGTCAGCCAATATTCGGAACTATCCGATGTTGTCGGACGAAACACGCGCCCCGCATCGCGAATTGCGTGCATCATATGCGGGTGCATGGGGCAAATTCCTGAATGACGCCAAACGCGCCGGCCACCTTCGAAGCGACATATCCACTGCTGTGATCCGCCAGTTCATCCTAAGTGCCATGAACTGGACCGTAGAATGGTACGATGTCGACAAGTATCCGGTGCGCATCCTCGCGGAACGAATGAGTAAGCTGATACTTGACGGAATGTGTCCACATCGCAAGGCGGATACCGAAGGCTTGAAGCTGTGCCCCGCCACTCCCGCTAAAACCCCGGATCCCGACAGCAAGGCGGCTAGGACCCGTGCAGAAATTCTAAAGGCCGCAGCGCGCGTTCTGAGGGACAATGGTTACAAGGCGACCACGCTGAGAAAGATCGCGGAAGAAGCGGGCATGAAAGCGGGCAGCGTCTATTACCATTTCAACTCCAAAGAAGCGATCGTTGACGAAGTTCTAAACGCCGGACTGAGGGACTTGCTATCAGGTGTCGAAGCCGCCGTTCGGAAATTCGATGCCCCGTACGATCATCACGCCAAGATAGCGACTGCAATCTGGGCGCACCTGGATTTCCTCTTCAAGGCAAGCGAATTCACCTCGGCGAATATCAGAAGCTATGGAATGCTCCCCAATCATTTCAGGGAGAGGCACAGGGGTATTCGCCATGAGTATGGAAAACTCTGGGATTGGATACTCCGTGAAGCTCAGGACGACGGTGCCATACGGTCGGATATCAAGATCGTCCCCTTGCGCCAGGTGATGTTGGGTGCCTTAAACTGGACGGTGGAATGGTTCGACCCGAACAAGGCAGGAGTGGAAGGATATCTATCACTGCCTGAATTCTCCAGCATGCTCATCAATCTGTTACTGGAAGGCATTTGTAACCGGGAAGCGGCCCCGTCCACAGGACAAGGTAGCCCTGAAAGCGGTTGCCCCGGTCAGACCAGAAGGAAGTGATACAGCCCTTCGGCAACCGCCTTTTCCCGATCCGTCTGCCAGCTGAGCACGCTGACGCTTGCCATCCGCTTGCCTTTGCGCGTGACGTTAGCGCGGGCAAAAAGCGGTCCCTTCACACCGGGTCTGAGGTAATCGACGGTCAGGTTGATCGGCTTGGCCGGAACGTCGGCGAAATCGGGCTGTACCGCGATGGCGGCAGTGGCCTCCATAAAACTCGCGATTATGCCGCCATGGTAGTACTCCATGATCGGGTTACCGATATGGCGGTCATCAAAGGTCATTTCCGCCTCAGCATGGAGACTGTCTAGACTTCTGACCTCAAAGTTGAGAAATCGGAAGAACGGCACCCGGGATACATTGGCATTGACAGTTTGCACGTCCATCACGAGGTTTTTCCTTTTTTCATTGCGTCAAACAGGCTGGTTTCGCCGCGCGTCAATGCAAACGAGGCGGTTCCCCTGGCTATTTCAGCATCCTCATGGCCCGCGAACCAGACGCTGCCGGAATTGAAGGCGATGTGACGGGTCTTGCGAAAACAATGCGCTTGAACGATGACATCCGCGCGCGAACGGGCCGGGCGCAGGTAATCAACTCTGAGGTCAAGAGTGGCCATGGTACTGACGCCTTCGATGGCAACAAAGTTCGCCAGTCCAAAGACACTGTCCAGAAGTGCCGTCAGGATACCACCGTGGAGCAGCGATTGTTCCGCATCGACGCAAAAGTCCGGATTGAACGGCATCCGAACCCGAACACCTTCGGTCGAGACCTCTTCGATCTCAAGCGCCATATGCGTTATCAGACCCTTGCCGCGCGCATTCCACATCTGCGCGATTTGCTCCATCTTCTTTTGGGTGATGTCTGACATGCGATCTTTCCTTCAACGCCCCGTGAAATTGGGTTTTCGTTTTTCGACGAACGCAGCAACCGCCTCGTGGTGGTCTTCGGTCTGATGCATGAGCGCCTGATAGGCCGCCGCGGAATTCAGGAAATCCGGCAGGTCCATCCGTTCGGCATTGCGCATCAGACGCTTGGCGACCCGCACCGCGCGCGGCGGTTTCGCGGCGATGACAGCGGCCCGTTCGCGGGCCCGTTCCATCAATTTTTCATGAGGCACAAGTTCAAGCACCATACCAAGCTCCAGCGCTTCCTTGGCCTCGACCATGCGCCCTGAGAAGGTCAGATCGGCGGCCTTCTGGTGGCCCAGACGACGCAACAGGAACCAGCTGCCCGCATCGCCCGGAATGATTCCGAGATTCAGAAACACTTCGCCGAACCTTGCTTTTTCCGACGCGATGCGCATGTCGCACATCATGGTCAGGTCGCACCCCGCGCCCACCGCCGGGCCGTTGACTGCGGCGATGGTCGGAATATCCATGTTGTAGAGCGCAAGCGGCAGCCGCTGCACCCCATCAACATAGCTCTGCGCCGCCGCCAGCGGCTCCTTGCGGAACACGCTGTCGGGATCGTTCATTTCCTTGATGTCGCCGCCGGCACAAAAGGCCGGGTCGGCGCCGGTCAGGATCATCACGCTGACCTGAGGATCGGCCTGAACCTTGGCGAAGGTCTCCAGAAGGGCAGCGATCATGTCGTTTCCGGTGACCGGATTGCGCCGCTCGGGATCGTTCAGCGTAACCGTGGCGATCCTGTCGGAAACCTCCAGAAGGACCGGATGTTTACTCATTCTTGCCATCTCCCCTTTTACGTTTCTCGAACATCGCGGGGTCGATCATGTCCCGCGCGTCATGACCCATATGCAAGGTCTCACCGCCGTCTACATAAATGTCTTCTCCGGTGATGAAACCGCCAAGTTTCGAGGCCAGGAAAATGATCGTGCCTGCGATGTCCTCGGCCGCCCCCATCCGGTTTAGCACCGAGCGGTTCAGCTTTTTCCACTGTTCCGGCGGAATCGGATAGCGGCCAAGCGCATCGGTCTTGATCGTGCCGGGTGCAACGCAGTTCAGGCGGATGCCGTATTCGCCCCATTCGGCGGCCAGCGTTTTCATCATACCCGTCACACCGGCGCGGGCGGCGACGGTGTGTGTAAAGCCGGTAAGCGCGGTGCGCGCCGAGATGGCGGTGACAAACACAACCGATCCCCCATTGTCGTACATGAAGTGATCGGCAGCGGCGCGTGTCATTTGCCAAGACCCTATCAGGTTGTTGCGGATCACGGCTTCGAAGCCCTTGTTGGTGATATCGCGGGCGGCCGCGATATACTGGCCGCCGGCATTGTTCACCAAAACATCCAACTGCCCATAGTGGTCCTTGATCCGCCCCATCGCGGTTTCAATACTGTCCTCGTCGCGGGTATCTCCGGGCACGACAAAGGCCTCGCCCCCCGCCGACCGGATCATCTCGGCGGTCTCCTCCAGCGGCTCTTCCCGGCGCGCGAACAGCGCAAGCCTGGCCCCGCAAGAGGCCATTTCGATCGCCGTCGCCCGGCCCATTCCGGATCCGGACCCCGTGACCAGGGCAACCTGGCCCGCCATGAGATCCGACGCGTAACGCCTTGATTTCGCTTCGCTCATGTTCCGCCCCCTTAGTTCTTCAGCAATTCGCCGGAGATGATGAGTTTGCGAACCTCCTGGGTGCCCGCGCCGACCTCAAGCACGCGACCGGTCCGGTACAGCCGGTTCACTTCGGTATCACGCATGTAGCCCGAGCCACCGTGAATCTGGACGGCCTTGTCCAGCACGAAGGATGTCGCCTCAGCGGCCTTGTAGATCGCCGCAGCGGTGAGCTTGTGGATTTCGCCGCGCCCGCCTTCGCCCTCTTCGAGGCCTTCACACATGGCAGCGGTGCGCAAGGACAGGCTCCGCGCGGCCTCGATCTGCGTATACATGTCGGCCAGCATCGCCTGAACCATCTGAAAACTGGCGATCGGTTTGCCGAATTGCTGGCGTGTCTTGGCGTAGTCGATGGAAATATCCAGCGCCCGCTGCGCAATGCCCAGAGCGTTGAAACAGACGATGGCACGTTCCAGATCAAGTCCGGACATGGTAACGGCAACCCCGCCATCCAGCTTGCCGACCATGTTTCTAGCCGGAACACGGCAATCTTCGAATACCAGTTCGCCCGTCGGCGAGCCGCGGAATCCCATCTTGTTGAGCTTCTGCGCCACCTTGAAACCGGGCGTGTCGGTTTCCACGATAAAGGCGGAAATGCCCTTGGCCCCTTTTTCGGGCGATGTCTTGGCATAGACCAGCACCAGATCGGCAATCGGCCCATTGGTGATGTAGATCTTGGCGCCGTTCAGGATGTAGTCGTCGCCATCCTTTTTGGCCGAGGTCCGCATCGAGCCAAGCGCATCAGACCCCGCGCCGGGTTCGGTCAAACCCAGGGCACCCACCAGCGTGCCGTTGCACAGACCTGGCAGGTATTTTCGGCGCAGATCGTCATTGGCGTTGCGATAGATATTATTGACGCAGAGGTTGTCGTGCGCCACATGGGTCAGTCCGATGGCCGCAGAGGATCGCGACAGCTGTTCGGTGATGATACAGGCCGAGGTAAAATCGAGCCCGGCACCGCCGAATTCCGGCGGCACGTTCAGTCCCAGGTAGCCCATTTCGCCCAGCTTGGGGAAAACCGAAGACGGCAGGTCATCAGTATCGTCCATTTCCGCATTCAGATGGTGGAATTCGGACATGAAGAACTTGCCGGCCTGATCGGCCAGGGCCTGCTGTTCGTCCGTCATGAAATGTGTTGGCAGAGCGGTGTCGTTGCGCAGTTGCTTGTTCATTGTCTCGTCCCCCTCAGGCGCGCAAAAGTTCTTCGGCAATGATGATCTTGCGGACTTCGCTTGTTCCCGCGCCGATCTCCAACAATTTGTTGGCGCGGAACAGCCGGTTGATCTCGGTGTCCTGCATGTAGCCAGAGCCACCATGAATATGGCAGGCTTCGGTCACCGCCTTGTTGAATGCCTCGCCTGCGTAAAGACAGGCCGC
This sequence comes from Thioclava sp. F28-4, assembly GCF_002020045.1. Lineage (NCBI taxonomy): Bacteria > Pseudomonadati > Pseudomonadota > Alphaproteobacteria > Rhodobacterales > Paracoccaceae > Thioclava > Thioclava sp. F28-4. The sequence goes on from NZ_MPZQ01000010.1 coordinate 92,669, forward strand.
CGCAGTCAGCTTGTGGATTTCGCCGCGGCCACCGGCCCCTTTCGGCAACCCGGTACAGGCGGCCAGCGCCCGATAACTGAAGGCACGCGCGGTTTCGACCTCGGTGTAGATCTCGGCCAGTTTCGACTGCATCATCTGGAAACTTGCAATCGGCTTGCCGAACTGTTCGCGAATCTTGGCGTATTCCAGCCCTAGTTCCAGGGCGCGTTCGGCCATGCCAACGCAGACTGAGGCAACCATAGCACGCTCCAGATCCAACCCGCTCATTACCACCGAAACGCCGGTGTTTTCCGGTCCAACCATGGCGGATGCGGGTACGCGGCAATCCTCAAACACCAGTTCTCCGGTTGGCGAGCCGCGAAAGCCCATCTTGTCAAGCTTTTGCGCCACCTTGAAACCGGGATTGTCCGTCTCGATGATGAAAGCAGAAATGCCCTTGGCGCCCTTCGACTTGTCGGTTTTGGCATAAAGCAGGATCACATCGGCAATCGGCCCGTTGGTGATGTAAATCTTCGAGCCGTTGATGACATAATCATCACCGTCGCGGCGGGCAGTTGTGGCCATGGACCCAAGCGCATCGGACCCCGCGCCCGGTTCGGTCAGGCCCAGAGCGCCAACCAGGTCGCCCGAGCAAAGACCCGGCACATATTTCTTTACCTGCTCTTCGGATCCATTGCGCAGCAGGTTATTCAGGCACAGGTTGTCATGCGCCCCGTGTGAGAGGCCCACAGCCGGATTCCACTTCGAAATCACCTCGGACACCAGCGCCTGGGTGAACTCGTTCTGTCCCGATCCGCCCAGCTCTTCGGGTGCGGTAATCCCCAGCAGGCCCAGCTCGCCCATCTGCTTGAACAGATCATCGGGCCACCATTCCTCGTCATCCATACGCGCTTGCAGCGGGTGTAGCACGTCGCGCGACACCCGATCCACGTGATCGACGATCTGGCGTTGCTCATCAGTCAAAGAATAGTTCGCCCTGATGGCTTCCAGATCAGCCGAGATGGCCTCACTTTGAGTGGTCATATCATCCTCCCGAAAAATGTCCTCCGCCGTGTTGACCAAAATCAAACACATGTTAGAAAATAGATCAAGCCAGGCTTTTGACGACCTGACGTAAGAAAGCGCGGTGTCCTAAATACAGGGGGAGCTTCGGAAATGACTGAGAGCGTGGTTCAATCGCAGGCACTCGGCAAAGAAGTGCGTATCACGATTCGACGTCCTGACAATCGAAATGCCCTCAACCGTGAGGTCGCAGACGGGATCATGGCCGCCATATGTGCTGCCGAGAGGGACAGCAATTGCCGCGTGATCGTTCTGACCGGCGAGGGCGAGCGCGCCTTCTGTGCCGGGGGCGACATCAAGGCGGGGGCGGATGGCGGCCCGTTTGTTCAGGATCCGGCGGACCCGGATCATTTTGCCGGAAGGTTGTTCGAGACGATACAGGCGTGCCGAAAGCCAACGATCGCGCGCATCAATGGCGTCGCGATGGGGGCGGGGGCGGGCATCATCTGTGCCTGCGATCTGGCTGTGATGGCGGATCATGCCCGCATCGGAACGCCGGAAGTGAAGGTGGGTCTGTTTCCCATGACGATCGTGCCACCCATGATGCGCGTGCTGCCCCGGCGGAGGCTGATGGAGATGTTCATCACCGGCGTTCCTCTGACGGCCGAAGAAGCCCTGCAATTCAATCTGGTCAACTACGTGACCGATGCCGCGGGGTTGGACGACAAGGTTGGAGAACTGGTTGCCCAGATTGCCGCGCAGTCGCCGAGCGCGATCCGGCTGGGAAAATACGCCTGTCACGCGATGGAGGATATGACCTATCCGCAGCAAATGCGGTTTGCAGAAACTCTTTTACCGCGTGTGGCGCAGACCGAAGACGCGCGCGAAGGCTTTGATGCCTTCATTGCGAAGCGCAAACCTGAATGGACGGGCCGCTGATCAAGCGGGGAGGAAAGGAATATGTCGGAACGAAAGCTGCGCATCGGATGCGCGTCGGGCTTCTGGGGCGATACGCCGGAAGCGATCGGTCAACTGGTTTCAAAGGGCGAGATCGACTATCTGGTGTTTGACTATCTGGCAGAGGTGACAATGTCGCTGATGGCGCGGGCCCGCGCCAAAGCGCCCGAGTCGGGCTATGCGCCGGACTTCGTCAAGGCGCTGGCACCCTGGTTGCCGGATATCAAGGCAAAAGGGATCAAGGTCGTTGCCAATGCAGGGGGCGTGAACCCGCGTGGCTGCAGCGATGCGCTTGCCAAAGCCGCCGCCCAGGCCGGGATCGATCTGTCCATCGGAGTCGTGCTAGGCGATGACCTGTTGCCCAGGGCCGATGAAATTCGCAAAAACGGTCAGACGGAAATGTTCTCGGGTGTCGCATTTCCAGATGATATCTGGAGCATGAATGCCTATCTGGGTGCCCGCCCCATCGCTGCCGCGCTGGATGCCGGGGCCGACATCGTGATCACCGGACGCTGCGCCGACAGCGCGGTCGCGCTTGGTCCCCTGATGCATGAATACGGCTGGGGCGACGATGACTGGGACAAGCTCAGCCAGGGATCGCTGGCCGGCCACCTGATCGAATGCGGGCCCCAGGGAACCGGCGGCAACTTCACCGACTGGCAGGACGTGCCGGGTTGGGACAATATGGGCATGCCCATCGTCGAGGTGTCCGAAGACGGCAGTTTCATCATGACCAAGACGCCTGACACCGGCGGGCTGGTCGTGCCCGGGTCAGTCGGAGAGCAGATGCTCTATGAAATCGGGGACCCGCGCGCCTACCTGTTGCCCGACGTGATCTGCGACTGGTCCGGGGTCACCCTGGAACAGGTCGGACCCGACCGGGTGCTGGTCAAGGGCGGCAGGGGGCTTGGGCGCACCGACAGCTACAAGGTGTCGGCGACCTATGCCGATGGCTGGCGCGCGGTCTCTACCCTGACACTGGCTGCGATTGACGCACCCGCCAAGGCCGAACGTGTGGCCGAGGCGATCCTGACCCGCTGTCGCCGGATTTTCCGCGACCGCAACATGGGAGATTTCCGGCAGGTCAGCGTCGAGGTGCTGGGGGCCGAGGCGGCCTATGGCGCAAATGCGCGCGCCCGGACCCGCGAGGTGGTGCTCAAGATCGGCGCGGTCCATGACGATCGCGCCGCGCTGAACATTTTTGCCGGCGAAATCGCACCGATGGCGATTTCGACCGCGCAGGGTCTGACCGGGTTCTTCGCCGGACGGCCAAAGGTGCAGCCGGTGGTCCGTCTATTTTCCTTCCTTCAGAGCAAGGCCGAAACCCCCGTCGCGGTCGAGGTCGACGGCAAGGATGTGCCCGTGAGCGTGGCCACTACGCCAGTCCACCTTGATCCGCCTGCCGCACCGCCCGCAGATAGCCGCGAGCCCGGTCCGGACGTTGTCAAGGTCCGCCTCGTCGATTTGGCCTGGGGCCGCTCGGGCGACAAGGGGGACATCGCCAATATCGGCATCCTCGCGCGCAAGCCGGACTACCTGCCATATATCCGCTCGGCTCTCAGCGAAGAGGTGGTGAAGGACTATTTCTCCCATGTCTGCGACGGCAGGGTAGAACGGTTCGACTTGCCTGGAAGCCATTCGCTGAATTTCCTGTTGCATGAATCGCTTGGCGGTGGCGGCATCGCCTCGGTCCGCATAGACCCGCAGGGCAAAGGGTTCGCGCAGATGCTGCTTGATATCGAAATTCCCGTGCCAGCCGATCTGGCCGCACGTGACGGACTGAATGCCGCGGCCCGGAACTAAGAGGACGACACCATGACCATTTCGAAACTCCTGGTCGCCAATCGGGGCGAGATCGCGGCGCGCGTGTTGCGCACCGCTAAGGCCCGCGGGCTTGCGACTGCCGTGTTTCGTCATGTCGCCGAGCAAGAGGGGCCGGCGCATCTGATCGCAGATGAGGTCGTGATGATCGAGGGCCCGACGCCCGTGGCCGCCTATCTCGATATTCCTCAGATCGTCGAAGCCGCCAAAGGGATCGGCGCGGACGCGGTTCATCCCGGCTATGGCTTTCTGTCAGAGAATGCCGGTTTTGTCGCGGCGCTGGAAAAAGCCGGAGTGACCTTTGTCGGCCCGACGTCCGAGGTCATCGACCTGATGGGGGACAAGGTCCGCGCCCGCGCCTTTGTCGAGGAACGCGGGTTTCCCGTCGCCCCCTCGGCCATCGAGGATGATGATCCGGCGAGCTTTGTCGAACGCGCCCGCGCCGTTGGCTATCCGCTGCTCATCAAGCCCTCGGCCGGCGGTGGCGGCAAGGGCATGCGCGTCGTACGCGAGGACAGCACGCTGGAGACCGAAATCGAAACCGCGCGCCGCGAAGGCGAACGATATTTCGGCGACGGGCGGCTTTTCGTCGAACGCTATATCGAACGCCCGCGCCATATCGAGGTGCAGGTGATGGGCGACGGACAGGGCAACGTGGTCCATTTCTGGGAACGTGAATGTTCGATCCAGCGCCGGTTCCAGAAGATTATCGAGGAAACGCCGTCACCGGCGCTGACCCCCGAGCAACGGGATGAGATCTGCGAGACCGCTGCCGGAATTGCCCGCGCCGTCAAATACCGCGGGGCAGGGACTGTCGAATTCATCTATGCACAGGATGGGGCCTTTTATTTCCTGGAAATGAACACCCGCCTTCAGGTCGAACATCCGGTGACCGAGATGGTGACCGGCTTCGATCTGGTTGCCGAGCAGCTGCGTGTCGCGGCGGGCAAGGGCTTGAGCGCCGCGCAGGCGGATATTCCCCAAACCGGACACTCTATCGAACTGCGCATCTGTGCTGAGGATGCGACGGTCGATTTTCGCCCCGCGGTCGGCGATATCCTGCTGCTGGACGAACCCACTGGGCCCGGCGTGCGGGTGGACAGCGGCATTCTGGACGGTGGCAAGGTAACGACCGACTTTGATCCGATGTTGTCCAAGCTGATCGTGCATGGCCAGGATCGCGCGCAGGCCATCGCCCTCGCGCGGCAAGCGGTGCAAGACTATGTAATTCTCGGGGTGACGACCAACACCGGCTATCTGGATGCAATCCTTGCGCATCCGGATTTTGCCTCGGGCGACATTTCGACGGGATTCCTGGCTGAACAATCCGAAACGCTGACCGCGCCGGGCGAAGATGTCTCTGACTTGCTGATGGCGGCGGCGGCCCTATCGGACGAGCGCCTGGTGAGTGAGGTCATGCAGATACCGGAAATGTATCGCAAGATGGGTGGGTGGAGAAACTGATGCAACGGATTTTTCAGATCGACGGAGAAGAGACTGATTGCTGGCTGGGTCATGATGGCAGCCGGTTCGTGCTCAATACCCCCACTGGCGCTGTTGCCTGCCAATTGGACCCGACGGGTCTGCCGGGCGGTTACAAGCTGCGGGCCAAGGGTGTTGTGCGCGAATTGCGACTGGCCGTGGGGCCGGAAGTAACTTTTGTGCACATGGACGGGCGAACCTACGAAGTCGGACGGGTTGATCCCGCCGAACGCCTGGCCGGCAGCGACGGTGGCGCGAGCGACGACCGATTGGTGGCGCCCATGCCGGGTGTCGTGGTGTCGGTTGCGGTCAAACCCGGCGATGCGGTTAAGGAAGGCCAGCCGCTTTTGGTGATCGAAAGCATGAAGTTGGAAACCACACTGGTGGCGCCGCGCAGCGGGGTTGTTGCCGAAATGCCATTCGCCGTAGGCGACAGTTTTGGTCTGAAAGACATCCTAGCCCAATTGGCCCCGGAGGAGGAGTGACAATGCGCAGGATTGAAAGTCAGATCGACACCAATGCCGCCGACTACAAGGCAAATTATGCCGCCATGTCTGAACGGCTTAAGGAATTCCACGCCCGCCAGCACGCGGCGCGTTTCGAACGCCCCCAGCGCGATATCGACCGCCTTGCCCGCCAGAACAAACTGGGCGTGCGCGAGCGGTTGAAACTGCTGCTGGACCCCGGCACTCCGTTTTTGGAATTTTCAACCCTGGCGGCCTGTCGTGAATATGACGGGGTGGTGCCCGGCGCAGGCGTGGTTACGGGGATCGGCATCGTGCAAGGCCGCGAGGTCGCCATCCACGCCAACGATGCCAGCGTCAAGGGCGGTGCCTGGTATCCGCATACCGTGAAAAAGATCGTGCGCCTACTGGATGTCGCCTTGGAAAACCGCCTGCCGGTCATCCATATCTGCGACAGCGCGGGCGGTTTCCTGCCGCTGCAGCACGGGGTGTTTCCCGACCGGTATCTGGGTGGGCGGGTGTTCCGCAACCAGGTCAAGCTGAGCCAGGCCAATATCCCGCAGATTGCCGTGGTCGGCGGACACTGCACGGCTGGCGGTGCCTATGTGCCGACGCTGAGCGACTACAACATCATCATCGAAGGCACAGGCGCGATTTTCCTTGGCGGCCCTCCGCTGGTCAAAGCGGCCACCGGCGAGGAGGTCGGCGTTCAGGAACTGGGCGGGGCGGTCATGCACACCTCGGTATCGGGCACCGGCGACTATCGCGCTGCGACCGAACAACACGCCTTTTCACTGGCGCGCGAAATTGTCAGCCAGTGGAAACGTATGCCAAAAACAATCATCGAAACCGCGTCCTATGAAGAGCCTTTCTATGACCCGAAGGAACTTTACGGGATCATTCCAAAGGACCGGAAAACCCAGTTCGACATGCGCGAGGTTCTGGCCCGGATCGTGGACGGATCACGCTTTCACGAATACCAGCCGGACTATGGCACCACGATGGTGTGCGGCTTTGCCCATATCTGGGGTTACAAGGTCGGCATCCTTGCCAACAATGGGGTTTTGTTCAACGACAGTTCGCTCAAGGCGGCGCATTTCATGCAGCTTTGCAATCAGAACCGGACGCCCCTGGTCTTCTTCCAGAACATCACCGGCTACATGGTCGGCCGCGAATATGAAGAGCGCGGCATCGCCAAGGACGGCGCCAAGATGCTGATGGCGCAGGGCGGCTCGGTCGTGCCGAAGTTCACAGTGATCGCCAATGCGTCTTACGGGGCCGGCAACTACGGGATGTGCGGACGGGCCTGGGACGCGCGCACGCTGTTCATGTGGCCCCAGGCCGAGATCGGCGTGATGGGGGCGGATCAGGCCGCAAATACCATGGCGGACGTCAAGATCCGGCAGCTTCAGCGCGAAGGCAAAGAGCTGACTGAAGAAGAAATCGCCGCGATCCGCGAACCGGTGCTGGAAAAATACAAGCGCGATGTCGAGGCCTATACCTCGACCTCGGAATTGTGGGACGACGGCATCCTCGACCCGGCGGACACGCGCAACGCGCTTGGAATATCTATATCCGCCTCGCTCAATGCACCGATCGACGATCCGCACTACGGGATCTTCCGTCTGTAACGGCTTGAGGGGCTCGGGCGATACACCGGGAAACGGTCGTGTCGCCCGTTTTCAGATAGGTCCTGCCGCTTCGGGCCGCTTCTTAAACCCGCCCCGGTCCGGTGCCTGGAGAGGTCAGGACGATGTCCGCCGCGCCTCCTGAATGGAGACGACGTCAGAGGCCACCATCCCGGGCCGGTCTGCCTCGACCGCCTTCAGCGGTTCGACCGGCGTCAATCCGGCCAGACAGTCGCGCGCAAGTTGCTGGTATTCCGCGGTGCCGCGTGTTTTCCACGCGACTTCTTTCTCGCTGACCTCGCGGATCACCTTTGCCGGCGATCCCACCACCATCGAACGCGGCGGAATCACGGTTTCGCCACGCACAAACGCCTGCGCGCCGACAATCGATTCCGCCCCTAGCTCTACACCATCCATAATGACGGAATTCATTCCGACCAGAGCGTTCCGGCCAATTGTGCAGCCGTGCAGGATCGCGCCATGGCCGATGTGACCGTCGGTTTCCACGACGGCGTCGCGGCCGGGAAAGGAATGGATGATGCAGTTATCCTGAACATTGGCTCCATCCCCGATCACGATTCTGCCGAAATCGCCCCGCAGGCTTGCGCCGGGTCCGATGTAGCATCCATGACCCAAGATGACATTTCCGATCAGAACGGCCTGAGGATGGACATATGTATCATCGGGAACAACGGGTATAAACCCTTTGAATTCATAGCAATGCGCCATTTTTCTTGCCCTTTCGTAGTCTGTAAACCAATGGTCGCGAAATCCAGACATCCCAAATGCATCATTCGCTGTGTCAGGCCATGGTCAGACTCAGAGGTCTGGACCGAAAATTGCCCGGACTTCCGAGACAGGCAGCGCGAACAACCAAACATATGTTAGAAACTTCGACAAGCACCATACTCCACAGTGTGATCGTGTTGACAGGTCCGCGTGGCGTCATGTAAATTCTAACAAACGGTAGAAAATGCAATGGCACTTGTATAATTCAGGCCAGTCCAAACCTGAGAGAGAGAAATGTCAGATAAAGCCTATGTCGTCGGCGTCGGGATGGTCCCGTTCCAGAAGCCGGGGAAATCCGAGAGCTACGATGTGATGGCAACCGCGGCGACCCGGTCCGCTCTGGCCGACGCGGGTCTGGACTACGACAAAATCCAACAGGCCTATGTGGGCTATGTCTATGGCGACAGCACTTGCGGCCAGCGCGCCCTGTACCATGTTGGAATGACCGGCATCCCGGTTCTGAATGTGAACAACAACTGCTCGACGGGGTCGTCCGCCCTGTTCCTGGCGCGTCAGGCCGTGGAAAGCGGCGCGGTGGAATGTGCTCTGGCGCTTGGGTTCGAGCAGATGCAGCCCGGCGCAATCGGTGCAATGTTCCATGACCGGGTCAGCCCGTTTGCAGCTTTCGACGCAGAAACCGACGAACTGGTTGGCAGTGCCGAGATCCCACTGGCACTGCGGTACTTCGGCGGTGCGGGCAAGGCGCATATGGACGAGTTCGGCACCCCCCTGGAAACCTTCGCAAAAATCCGCGCCAAGGCCAGCCGACATGCGGCCAAAAATCCGGTTGCCCTGTTCCGGCAGGAGGTGACGGCGGAAGACGTCATGGCCGCCCAGGTCGTCTGGCCCGGCGTCATGACCAAGCTCATGGCCTGTCCGCCAACCTGTGGCGCGGCCGCCGCGATCATTTGTTCCAAGGAATTCGCCGACAAGCACGGACTGGACAGTTCGGTTCGGATCTCGGCGCAGGCCATGACGACGGACGGCCCGGAAACTTTCGAAGCCCATGACATGCGCGAAGTGGTCGGCTTTTCGATGGCCAAGCGCGCCGCCGATCAGGTCTACGAGGCGGCGGGCATCGGGCCTGAGGACGTGGATGTGGTCGAACTGCACGACTGTTTCGCCCACAACGAGCTGATCACCTATGAAGCGCTTGGTCTTTGCGGTCGCGGCGAAGCGGCGAAATTCGTTGATGATGGCGACAACACCTACGGCGGAAAATACGTGACCAACCCGTCGGGCGGCCTTTTGTCCAAAGGCCATCCGCTTGGGGCGACCGGCCTAGCGCAATGTACCGAGCTCGTTCAGCAGCTTCGCGGCCAGGCAGATGCGCGCCAGGTTGATGGCGCACGTCTGGCGCTTCAGCACAATCTGGGCCTCGGCGGGGCCTGCGTCACCACGCTTTATGAAAAAGCCTGATAGCGCCTTTCGGGAGGAATCAATATGACTGGAAAACTCGACGGGCGCGTGGCGCTGGTCTCGGGCTCGGGCCGGGGCATTGGCCACGAAATCGCTCTCAAACTGGCCTCGGAAGGGGCCCGGCTGGTGATCAACGATCTGGATGCCGATCCGGCCAATGAAACCGCCGAGGCGGTGCGCGCAACGGGAGCCGAGGCCGTGGTCTGTGTCGGCAGCGTCACCGAGGACGGTTTTGCCGAACGGTTCATCAAGGCCGGCATGGACAGCTTTGGCGGGCTGGACATCATCGTGAACAATGCGGGCTATACTTGGGACAGCGTCGTTCAGAAAATGACCGACGAACAATGGCAGGCGATCATCGACGTTCACCTGACGGCCCCCTTCAGGATCCTGCGCGCCGCGCAGCCGGTGATCAGCGCCAAGGCCAAGGAAGAGGCCGCCGCCGGACAGGAAGTGTTCCGCAAGGTGGTCAACATCTCGTCCATCGCAGGGACCGGCGGCAATGCTGGCCAGATCAACTATTCCGCCGCCAAGGCCGGCATTCTGGGTGTCACCCGGACGATGGCCAAGGAATGGGGCCGCTACAAGGTCAACGTCAATGCCGTGGCTTTCGGCCCGATCCGCACCCGCCTGACCGAGGGCAGCGCCGACGGAGACAGCACGATCCAGGTCGAGGAAAAAGAGATCAAGGTCGGCGTGAATCCCGACCTTCTAACCCAGATGGAGCGCATGATCCCGCTAGGCCGGGTCGGCACGCCGGAAGAGGCAGCCGGTGCCGTCTATCTGTTCTGTGCACCCGAATCGAACTTCATTTCCGGGCAGCACATCATCTGCGGCGGCGGTTTCGTGATCTAAAGCATTTGCCCGGAGCCGATAACGGGGTCCGGGCAAGCACATTGTTGTCTGGGCGGCCTCTTGGCGGTCGCCCATGCGGAATTTCCCGCAAACTCCAATCGGGCACGATTAAGACGATTGACTCACTTGCGCTATTGACCTAACAGTCGTTAGTTAGGCGCTGAGGCGAAACGAAGGTCTATGGCACAAAGCACTGCAAGCAAAGTCAACGAGACATCGCGCAGCGCGGTCGGACGGGACGGGGTGCTGGACATTGCCGCGCGGCTTTTCCGCGAACAAGGCTACGGGTCCGTTTCGCTCCGAAAAATTGCCGAGGCCGCCGGGATCAAGGCGGGTAGCATATACTATCATTTCGGTTCCAAGGACGAGATCGTCGCGGCCGTTCTTGATGCAGGGATTCGGGTCGTTCACGCGAGTATGAGAGACGCCATCACCGACCTGCCAGCCGATACCGATGGCGAAACGATCCTGCGCTCTGCGATCCGGGCGCATTTGCGCGCGCTTCTTGATGTGAGCGATTATACATCGGCGAATGTGCGTATTTTCGGGCAGGTGCCGCAATCCGTCCGGGATGCCAACTTGCCCACGCGCAGGGCCTATGAGGCAGAGTGGGACAGTCTTCTGTCCCAGCTTAAGAAAGATGGCACGCTGAAGCAAGACGTCGATATCCGTCGCCTGCGCCTGATGCTGATCGGTACATTGAACGCCACGCTCGATTGGTTCGACCCGGACCGCGGTAGCGCCGATGCGTTGTCACGCACCTATGCCGATGTGTTCCTCAACGGGATACTCCAAAGACAGGATACCTAACTTCATGGCACGTCTTGAAACAGCGGTGCTGACCGCATCAGAGACCTACACCCGCAACCACGCCGCACAAAGCGAGCGCGTCGAAATGCTGCGCGCGCGGATCGCCGAAGCAACGGCTGGCGGCCGCCCCGACATGGTCGCGCGGCATCGCAAGCGCAGCAAGCTGTTGGTTCGCGAACGGATCGACCTGCTGGTGGATACGGGCACTGCGTTTCTTGAGCTGTCGTCGCTTGCCGCCTACGGTCAATACGGGGGCGAGGTGCCCGGTGCGGGAATCGTGACCGGTATCGGGATCGTCCACGGGCTTCCCTGCGTTGTGATCGCCAACGATGCGACAGTGAAGGGTGGGTCTTTCTATCACGAAACCGTGCAGAAACACATCCGCGCCCAGGAAATCGCAGCCGAGAACCGGCTGCCCTGCCTCTATCTGGTGGATTGCGGCGGTGCCTATCTGCCAGAGCAGGACCGGGTTTTCCCCGATGCCCGCCATTTCGGCAATTCCTTTTATCGTCAAACCAACATGTCCGCGAGCGGCCTGCCGCAGATCTCGGCGGTCTTTGGAGGCTGCACGGCCGGTGGGGCCTATATCCCGGCCCTGTCGGACGAAGTCATCATGGTACGCGGCAATGCACGCATCCATCTGGGCGGCCCCTCGATCGTCAAGGTGGCGATCAACGAAGAGGTTGATGGAGAAACATTGGGGGGGGCCGAGATGCATTCGCGCGTCTCCGGTGTGTCTGACCATCTGGCCGAGGACGAGTATCATGCGCTTGCTCTGATGCGCGACATCGTATCCGAACTGGGCCTGTCGCGCCCGATGGGTCCCGATGCAACCTGCGCGCCGCCGGCGCGCAACCCAGAGGAACTGCTTGGCGTCATCAGCGCCGATCGCAAACAGCCCTATGACATGCGCGAGGTTCTGCTGCGCATGATCGACGCCGGCGAATTCCGCGAATTCAAGCCCGGATGGGGTGAGACGCTGGTCTGCGGCACCGCGCGGATTCACGGCTATCGAGTGGGCATTCTCGCAAATAATGGGGCGCTTGTGTCCAACAGTTCGCTCAAGGGCGCGCAATTCGTGTCGATGTGCGATCAACGCAACATACCGCTTTTGTTCCTCCACAACATCTCGGGCTTCATGGTCGGCACCGAAGCCGAGCGCGGCGGCATTGCCAAAGACAGTGCCAAGCTGGTCTATGCCATGTCGGTTGCCAAGGTGCCGCGCCTGTCGGTCCTCTTGGGCGGCTCATACGGGGCAGGCAACTACGGCATGTGCGGACGTGGTTTCGCCCCGAATTTTCTCTTTGCCTGGCCCACGGCGGAACTGGCCACCATGTCTGCCGACATCGCCACAAATGTGATGCTGGAACTGCGCCGCCAGAAAGGGGGCGACCCGGGCAAGATGGAGGCCGACATGAAGCTGATCGAGGAGCAGGTTCGGGCCCAGTATGCTGAACAGTCCGATCCCTATTATGCCACCTCGCGGCTTTGGGATGACGGGCTGATCGAACCCGCGCAAACCCGCGATATCCTTGGCCTGTGCCTGGCCATCGTGACATCGGTGCCCGAAGCCGGTCGCCATACGCCTGTATTCAGAATGTGAGGCTTCAAGTTGACCAATACCTACAACACGATCCTTGTCGAAACTGATGCGCGCGGCGTCGCCACGCTGACGCTCAACCGCCCCGACAAACACAACGCGCTGAATGGCGAATTGATCGCAGAGCTATACGATGCCGCAGAAAAGCTGGCTGCAGATGACGATGTGCGTATTGTGGTCCTGACCGGCGCGGGCAAGAGCTTCTGCGCGGGCGGCGATTTCAACTGGTTCGCCTCTAACGTCAAGAAAACCCGTAGTGAAAGGGTCGCACAAAGCGCCACGCTGGCGCTGCTGTTGCGCCGTCTTGACACGCTGCCTAAGCCCTTGATCGGGCGGATCAACGGCCCGGCCTACGGTGGCGGTGTCGGCATGATCTCCGTCTGCGACTACACCATCGGCGCCGAAGACGCGCGCTTCGGTCTGACCGAGGTCAAACTGGGCCTTCTGCCCGCGAATATATCGCCTTATGTGGTGGCCCGCATCGGCAAGGTGCATTCGCGTGAAACCATGCTGTCGGGGGCGTTGTTCGACACGGTCCGTGCCGAGCGGATCGGTCTGTTGACCGAAGTTGTCGCGCCGGCCGACCTGGACGCCACGGTGAACCGGTTGGTGCATGATCACCTTCAGGCCGCGCCGGGTGCCGTGGCCGATACCAAGGCGCTGATCGCCTATGTCGCGTCCCACGATCTGGAGACCAACATGATCTACACCGCCGACCGGCTGGCCGATGCGTGGGAGACGGAGGAAGGTATCGAAGGCATCAACAGCTTCATCAACAAGGGCGTTCCGTCATGGCGGGTGAAATGAGCTTCACCCGCGTTTTGATCGCCAACCGGGGCGAGATTGCCCGGCGCATCCAGCGCGGGTGCCGCAAACTGGGGCTGGAAAACGTAGCGGTGTTTTCGGACGCGGACCGCGACGCGCCCTTCGTGGCCGAGGCCGATCATGCCGTCTGCATCGGTGGGGCCGCCCCGTCGGACAGTTATTTGAACGTCGAGGCCATCCTTGAGGCCGCGCGGGCGACGGGCGCGGGTGCGGTGCACCCGGGCTATGGTTTTCTGTCTGAGAATGCCGGTTTCGCGGCGGCGGTCGAGGCGGCGGGCCTTGTGTTCATCGGGCCGGAACCCGACGCTATCGCGCGGATGGGCTCCAAGATCGAGGCCAAGGCTGCCGCCGAAGCCGCAGGCGTGCCCGTCCTGCCCGGCTATCGCGGCGAGGATCAGTCCGACGCGCGCCTGCTGCAAGAGGCCGAGGCGCTTGGCACCCCCTTTCTGGTCAAGGCCAGCGCCGGCGGCGGCGGACGCGGGATGCGGCTTGTCTCCGATCTGGGCGACGCACCCGAAGCGATTGCATCTGCCCGGGCCGAAGCGCAGAGCGCCTTCGGCGATCCGGCGGTGTTCCTCGAACGCTATGCGCCCCGTGCCCGCCACGTCGAAGTGCAGGTTCTGGGCGACACTCACGGCACCGTGCTGCATCTGGGCGACCGCGATTGTTCGCTGCAACGCAACCACCAAAAGCTGATCGAAGAAGCCCCCGCCGCCGATCTTCCCGAGGCTGTGCGCGACCGCATGCGTGCGGCAGCGGTGCGGTTGGCGCAGGCGATCGGCTATCGCTCCGCCGGGACGGTGGAATACCTCTATGACCCCGGGCGCGGTGAATACTACTTTCTGGAAATGAATACCCGGTTGCAGGTGGAACACCCCGTGACCGAGGCGATCACCGGCATCGATCTGGTCGAATGGCAGTTGCGCATCGCGCGGGGCGAGCCGCTGACGCTGACGCAAGGCGATGTGCAGTTTGACGGGCACGCCATTGAAATCCGCATCGCCGCCGAAAACCCGGCCGAGAATTTTCACCCCGAAACGGGCAAGATCACCCTTTGGGCGCCGCCTGCGGATGTGCGGCTGGAGACTGGGGTAGAGTGCGGTTCGGTCGTCGGCCACCACTACGATTCCATGATTGCCAAGCTGATCGTCCACGCGCCGGATCGGGCCGGGGCGATCCGCCGGGCGATCACCGCGATCGATGCTTTTGCCGTCGGCGGCGTCGGCCTGAACCTGGCCTATCAACGCGCGCTACTGGCACACCCGGATTTTGCGGCGTTCCGTCACCATACCTCGGGCCTGCCCGAGATGTTTCCAGGCGGCTGGACTGAACCGTCCGCTGATCCCCGGGACATGGCCTTTGCCGCGATGGCGCTGCATCTGCGTCTCGTGCCGACGGGCGCATCGCCGTGGGAAAGCCTGGGGTCATGGCGACTCACAGCCCCTGCGAGACAGTCCGGCGCGGCCTTCTATTGGGGCACAACCAAAGACGAACCGATCCGCATGAACGGCTCCGGGTCGGGGTTGACTGCCATTCAGCCGGACGGCCAGACCATCACGGTCGAGAGTGCCGCTTTAACAGGATGCCGTCTGAGCGGACGCATCGACGGGGTTCCGTTTTCGCGCATCGCTTACGTCGTGCGCGCGTCGAGTCACTGGCGAGTGCACCTGCAAACCCCTGCTGGAATGACCGCGACAGACCTGCGTACGCTGGAAGACCAGCATCTGCAACGTGCCACCGGCGGGTCTGGCGTCGCTGACCTGTTGTCCGCACCCATGCCCGGCGCCGTGGCCGAGGTGCGCGTCGCACTCGGCGAACGCGTCAAAGCCGGTGACACGCTGGTGGTGCTTGAGGCCATGAAGCTGTTGCAAAGCCTGCCCGCGCCGGTCGCGGGCGTGGTGACTGAAATCTATTGTGCACCCGGCGATACGGTCGCCGGGCACGCCCCACTCATCAAACTCGATCCAGAGGAAAACACATGACCAGACAAGACAGCATTACTCAGGTCACCGGCCCGTTCAACGAAGACCTCGAGATGATCCGAAACCAGTTGCGCCGGTTCATTGAAACCGAGGTGACCGCCAAGGCCGAGGCTTGGGAAGAGGAGGGCATGGTGCCCCGCGACGTGCTGCGCCGGATGGGTGATCTCGGCGTGCTGGGGATGCGCTATGACGAACAGTATGGCGGCGCGGGGCTCGACGTGATGTCCAGCGTGGTTCTGGCCGAAGAGGTCGGGCGATCCACCTTCGGCGGTTTTTCGGCTACGGTTCTGGTCCACACCGACATGGCCTCGCCGCATCTGGAAAACGCCGGCACGCCCGAACAAAAGGCGCGGTGGATGCCGTCGATCACCTCGGGCGAAAAGATCACCGCCGTCGCCGTGACCGAACCGGGCGCAGGCTCGGACGTGGCCGGCATGCGCACCCGCGCGGTGCCGGACGGGTCGGACTGGGTGCTGAACGGCACCAAGATGTTCATTACCAACGGCGTTCACGGCGACCTCTATTTTGTCGGGGCCAAGACCGACCCTGATGCCAAAGGATCGCGCGGGATCACGATGTTTGCAGTCGAAAAAGGCACGCCGGGCTTTTCGGTCGGCCGGGCGTTGAACAAGACCGGCTGGCTGTGCTCGGACACTGCGGAACTGATCTTCGAAGATGTCCGCATCCCGGCCGAAAACGTCTTGGGCGAGGTCAACCGCGGTTTCTATTCGGTAATGAAGAACTTCCAGAACGAACGCATCGTGCTGGGTGCGATGGCCTGTGCCGAAGCGCAAACCGCGCTGGACATGACCGTGGATTATGTCAAGCAGCGCAGGGCCTTTGGCGGCGTTCTGTGGGACAAGCAGGCCGTGCGCCAACGGCTGGCCGACTGCCAGACGCGGATCGCTGCAGGACGTCAGCTGGTCTATCACGCCGCCGGTCTGGATGCTGCGGGCGGTGACTGCGTGAAAGAGGTCTCGATGGTCAAAGCATATTGCGGCGAACTGGTGAACAGCGTGCTTTATGACTGCGTCCAGTTTCACGGCGGCATGGGTTATATGCGCGAAACACCGGTGGAACGCATGTCACGCGATGCCCGTGTGCAGGCCATCGGCGGCGGGGCGAGCGAAGTCATGTTGGAAGAAGTCGCCAAGCGCATGTGAGCTTACTATCCAAAAAATTAACAATCTACAGAAACAAGGACGAAAAAGATGAATCTGGAAACCACTCAAAGCCGATCAGTCGCAAGACTGACCCGAGAGATCTCGATAATACTCGTCGGCACAATTCTTCTGACAATATCCGCCAAAATCGTGGTGCCGTTCTACCCCGTACCTATGTCTACACAGACCCTGGTTGTCTTGGGTCTGGGTCTTTTCCTGGGGCCGGTGCGTAGTAGTCTTGTTGTTGTGACATACCTTTTTGAAGGTCTGCTTGGCCTGCCGGTCTTCGCAGGCACGCCTCCGGCTCCGGCAGGACTGGCATATATCGCGGGTCCCACAGGCGGATACCTGGTAGGCTTCGCACTTGCAGCGGCGGCTGCCGGTTGGGTTGTTCAAGCACTGCAAGGACTTTGGCCTTCATTCAGAGCATCTGTCGCGGTCTTTTCGGGCTCGATACTCATGTATTGCGCAGGGCTGTTCTGGTTGGGTGGCTTTGTCGGTTATGGCGAGAAATTGCTGAACGCCGGGCTTTACCCATTCCTGATCGGGGATCTGACGAAGGCGACAATTGCTGTAGTTCTGTATTCTGCTTACCATAATCGCCGCGCTGTGTGACTGCCAGCCCAAGACCGTATCAGACTGTTTCAGTCTCATACGGTCTTAGTCCGATATAAGTTGAAATGGTCCGATGCCAGATTTGGTAGGCACCGGACGCCAGCCTGAGGTTTCCGGCGCCATGCGAGAGCAACGCACAAAACTGTGCGAACCGGATTGTTCGCAATCAATAACTGGTCGCACACAATGAAAAGAAGCAGCATGTTTTTCTCAGAGCCGGAGCCTTGCCGCGCGAAGGGAGTCGAATTGGCCCCTGGAATTCTGAGGATCGTCGCGAACAATCCCGGAAAGATGACCTACCACGGGACAAATAGCTACATCATTGATACGCCTGATGGTCGGTTCATAATCGACCCCGGCCCAGCAGAAGACAGTACACATTTCGAGGCAATCATCGAAAATTTGGGGGCCAAACCATCCGGGATTCTGCTCACACACCACCATTCTGATCATTTTGGAGTCGTCCCAGCCCTGCGAGCACGGACAGACGCACCTGTTTATGCCTCACGGGCATTCCCTGACGATGCATTTCGACCTGACCTGTTTCTGGAGGACGGACAGGTCATTGCCGGTCTTACCGTCCTGCACACACCTGGTCACGCGAGCGACCACCTTTGTTTCGCGAGACCTGACGGAGTGCTCTTCACGGGCGACCACGTCATGAGCTGGAACAGTTCGATCGTCAGCCCCCCTGACGGAAACATGCACGACTACTGCGCGCAGCTACAGCGGCTGATTGAGCGCGGCGATAGGATCTACTTTCCGGGGCACGGACCTATACTCCGGGATCCGCAACCTTACGTCAAACGGTTGCTTTCCAACCGCATGCGTCGCGAGGCGGAGATCCTCGCCCACCTCTCAAACACCCCGGGTTCGGTCCAGAATATCGCCGCTTCCGTCTACCAGAAAACCGACCCACATATCGCAATGGCCGCAGAACGAAACGTTGCGGCGCATCTGGAGAAGCTGTTGTCTGAGTCGCGGGTGGTACAAGATGGCGGAGTCTGGAAATTAACATAAACTTCATTATGCGTCTTTATACTTGGTGTTGCGATAGTATAATATCGTATGTATGCTGGACTCCTGTCGCGTAGCCCTTAATTGGGCTCTGCCTCAATCTGTGTGGCGGAACGGTAGCATTCTCGCCCGCAACAATTCTGGACCGGCTCGACCGTACATGGCGCGTTTGAGCGTCTTCAGGCGATTGATCTGACCTTCTGCTTGGCCGTTGCTCCATGGCATCTCGATGGCGTTTTTGACTGCATCGAAGTCCCGGTTCAATGTGCGGGCAAAGCGCACGATGGGCGCCAGATCGGTTTCGATCGCGTTGTCGATCCATGCTGGGAGCGGGTCTGCTTGGCGGCCACGCAGGATACCGTTGAACCGCATGGCGAGACTTCGCATCGTTGCGAAGGCGGGAGAACCGGCCTTGAGCGCGTCGACTTTCCGCGCTTGATCCGGGGTGAGCTTTCCGCGGGGTTTGATGCACAGCGCGGCTGCGATGACCGGGGAAATCGCGTGCCCCGTTTCCGGGTCCCGGACTGGCTTAAGGATTTCGTGCTCTACCTTGGAGTCGCTCCCTTGCTGTTCTGCTTTTCGCCAGCCCGCCAACAGACGCTGCAAATGCGACTGACTCCCCTCGTAACCGCGCTCTCGGATCAGACGGAACAGGGCGCTGCCAGTTCGAATGCCCTCCTTCCAGCTTTGGCTCAGGAACTCTTCAAAGTACCACGGCGATGTCGGCTTCAAAGCGGCCCGCCTGCGGTCCGGTGGTGTCTCGAACTGCAGCCATTTTGCGATGCTGCGACGCGGGAACCCTGTTCGCCGCCCGATCTCGCTGCATGAAAGCCCCTGATTTCGGAGCGCATGAATGGTGGCGAAAATCTCTTCCCGAGACGTCCTATGCGCCAGGCGTGACTTCAGAAGGCTGCCGGCTGCGGTGATGTTGTCGGCGTCGGACAGCAGCGCCCTGCCGGTCGCACGGCCGTGAAGGTTCATTTGCTCCTCGATGGCCTGCCGCAGGTTTTGTACGATATGGAACCGGTCAGCGACCTGCTTCGCCTGCGGTGCCCCTTGCCGTGCTGCCTGGGCGTAGAGACCGCAGCGATCTCTGCTGATCACTTCCACCTCGGGGTGTCGCTTCAGCCAGTTGGTGCAGCTGACGACATCTCGATCCTCAAGAATGTCGATCACCACGCGACGCTCCAGATCCACAATGATCGTGCCGTAGGTTTGCGATTTCCGCCAACTCCAGTCGTCGATCCCGATGACTGTCGGCGACTCGCCACTGTCTTGGGCACGGTTCTTCAGCTGCCTAAGCACCGTGTCATCGCTGACTCCAAGGCCCAAACGATGCAACAACCGCTCGGCTGGCCGTCCGCCGGTCGCATGCCCAAGATGGGTGACAATCTCCCCGACACGCGAAGTACGACGTGCAAATGGACGCGCAATCGAGGCGATTTGGTCTGAGAATGTCCGGCGTGGGCAAGCGGGTGCCTGACATCGCCAACGGCAAATTGCGAGATCAACCGTTACCTCGTCTCCATGCGCGGGATAATCCTGCAGCCGCCGACGCCGCCAGCCGTGACGTCGGCGTGAATGCAATCCACAGTCTGGGCAAATGCCGTTGGGAGCCAAGACGCCAGATACAATCCACCCGCCTCTTTCACTTCGCTCAACGCTTTGAACGGCAACATCGCTCCCGGGCGACCAGTGCTTCTTCGAACTCACAACTATACCTCCTGAATTTTCCAGTTTCAGGATAGTTGCGCCACACAAAGTGAGGCAGAACCACATTACCGCACATCTGCCGGGCATGACCCGCGAGGATGCTGAAAGACTTGTCGAAGCGACGCACCAGGTCTGCCCATACTCCAACGCCACACGCGGAAACGTTGACGTGCGCCTGCACATTGAAACTGAAGGAAACTGAACCCATGAATAATTTTGACTTTCGCAATCCGACACATATCCTGTTTGGCAAGGGCCGTATCGCGGACCTAAAGGATCAGGTTCCGGCTGACGCAAAGGTGCTGATCCTCTATGGTGGAGGCAGCGCGGAGAAAACAGGCGTCCTTGGTCAGGTGCGTGCGGCACTTGCGGGCCGGACCTTGGTCGAATTTGGCGGCATTGAGCCCAATCCGCGCTTCGCCACTGCGCTGAAAGCTGTCGAGGTGATTGGCCAAGAAGGGATCACCTTCCTGTTGGCTGTCGGCGGTGGTTCCGTTATTGACGCCACCAAATTTATCGCGGCGGCGGCCAAATATGATGGCGACGCCTGGGACATCCTGACATCTCGCGGGTCGGTCATCACGCAAGCGCTGCCCTTTGGGACCGTGTTGACCTTGCCCGCCACCGGTTCGGAGATGAACTCTGGCGCTGTGATCACCAATCCCGAGAAGGGCGCTAAGCTTCCGTTTGGTAGCCCACATTGCTACCCGGTTTTCTCGGTGCTGGACCCCGAGGTCACTTACACGCTGCCGCCCCGTCAAATCGCGAACGGCGTGGCCGACGCGTTTGTTCACATCATCGAACAATATCTGACCTATCCATCCGCCGCGCGCGTTCAGGACGGTTTTGCCGAAACCCTGCTACGCACCCTGATCGAGCTTGGGCCCAAAGCCCTTGAGACGCCGGAGGACTATGACGTTCGCGCCAACCTGATGTGGACGGCAACGCTGGCCCTGAATGGCCTGATCGGCGCAGGTGTCCCGCAGGACTGGGCAAGCCATATGATCGGACATGAGATTACCGCGCTCAATGACACCGACCACGCCCGCACACTGGCTGTCGTGTTGCCGTCACTGATGAACGACCAACGTGGCCCCAAACGCGAGAAACTGCTGCAATATGCTGCCAATGTTTGGGACATCCGCGAGGGATCTGATGATGCGCGGATTGATGCCGTGATCGAGGCAACACGCGGGTTCTTTGAACAGGTGGGCATCAAAACCCGACTCGGCGATTACGCAATTGCTGCACCTGAAATTGATCGCATCGTCGCCGCCTTGAAGGATCACGGCATGACCGCCCTTGGCGAACAAAATGCCATCACCCCCGAGGATGCCCGCCGCATTCTTGAAACAGCCTTCTAGGAGATGATGACCATGACACAGACCGAAACAGTAAACCGCCAGCTTGTGCTGGCGGAACGCCCCAGAGGCGAACCGACCAAGGACACGCTTCGCTTGGTCGAAGGGGACGTCCCCTCCCCTGGTGCTGGGCAAATGCTTCTGCGCACCGAATATCTGTCGCTGGACCCTTATATGCGGGGGCGCATGAGCGATGCGCCATCTTACGCCGCGCCGGTGGAAATTGATGGCGTGATGGAGGGCGGCACAGTGGCTCAGGTCGTCACCTCACAGGTTGATGGCTTTGCGCCGGGCGACTGGGTGCTCAGCTTCAATGGCTGGCAGGATTATGCCCTGTCGGATGGCGCGGGGTTGACAAACCTTGGCAAATCACCCGCGCATCCGTCTTGGGCGCTCGGTATCATGGGTATGCCCGGCTTTACCGCTTGGGCGGGTCTGACGCAAATTGGCGCGCCAAAACCTGGCGAGACCATCGCCGTGGCGGCCGCAACCGGCCCTGTCGGGGCCACTGTGGGCCAGATCGGCAAGATCCTTGGCTGCCGCGTGGTCGGCATCGCGGGCGGACCAGAGAAATGCGCCTATGCGGTCAATGAGTTGGGTTTTGACGCCTGTATCGATCACAAGGCAGATGACTTTGCCGAACAGCTTGCCAAGGCCAGTCCCGATGGCATCGATGTCTATTTCGAAAATGTCGGCGGCAAGGTCCTCGACGGGGTCATCCCGCTGTTGAATTCAAACGCACGGGTGCCGGTCTGCGGATTGATCTCTCAGTATAATGCGACTGACTTGCCCGAAGGACCGGACCGGATGAATTGGCTTATGGGTCAAATCCTGCGCAAAAAGATCAAGGTGCAGGGCTTCATCATCTTTGACGACTTCGGCCACCTCTACCCGGATTTTGCCAAAGACATGGGGGCGTGGATCGAAAGCGGCCAAATCAAATACCGCGAAGAGATCATCGACGGTTTGGAAAATGCACCCGAAGCCTTCATTGGCCTGCTGAATGGCGAAAACTTTGGCAAGCGCGTGATCCGCGTCGGCGAGAAAAAATAGGAAAATAACATGAAAATTCTGATGGTACTGACATCCCACGACACACTCGGGGACACAGGCAAGAAAACCGGCTTCTGGCTGGAGGAGTTTGCGGCCCCCTATTACGTCTTCAAGGACGCCGGAGCAGACATTATACTGGCCTCGCCCAAAGGGGGACAGCCGCCGATTGATCCGTCCAGCGACAACGCTGACGCACAGACCGACGACACCCGTCGGTTCAAAGACGATCCAGAGACGCAAAAGCATCTTGCGACGACGCTGAAGCTTTCGGATGTAACCGAAGACGGGTTCGACGCCATCTTCTATCCGGGCGGCCACGGCCCCTTGTGGGATCTGGCCGAAAATGCGGACAGCAAACGCCTGATCGAGGCCTTCGCCGCCGCCGACTTGCCTGTCGGCGCAGTTTGCCACGCCCCCGCCGTGTTCCGCCACACCCAAGGCGCGGACGGCAAACCGCTGGTGTCTGGCCGCCGGGTGACGGGTTTTACCAACACCGAAGAAGAGGCCGTCGGCCTTACCGATGTTGTGCCGTTCTTGGTGGAAGACATGCTGAAGGCCAATGGTGGCCAGTATGAAAAAGGGGCGGATTGGGTCAGCTTCGTGCTGCGTGACGGAAAACTGGTCACCGGCCAGAACCCCGCCTCATCCGCCGCCGCCGCGCAAGAGATCCTCGGGCTGCTGAAGTAGGAGAAAAGCGATGACCGACCTGATCCTGCACCACTATGAAGCCTCTCCCTATTCCGAAAAAATCAGAACTTTGATGGGCTTCAAGGGGCTATCATGGTCATCGGTCATCGGTCATCGTGCCTCCGATTGCGCCAAAGGCTGATCTGCTAACCCTGACGGGTGGCTACAGGCGGGCCCCAGTGCTTCAGATCGGGGCGGATATCTACTGTGATTCCGCCCTGATCGCCGCCGAGCTTGACCAGCGGTTTCCGGCGCGCGCCCTTGCCCCGAACACTGCGGGCACAGCGACCCCGCTGCTCGACAATTGGGCGGACCGCATTTTGTTCTGGCAAGTGGTTCGTTACAGCATGGGCCTGCGGGCCGATGCCGTTCCCCCAGCCCTGATCCACGACCGCGAGGCGTTTTGGGATCACAAGATTGATCTGGACGGCCTGAAAGCGGATGTCGGATATCATCGTGGCCAAATCACAACAGGGCTTGGTTGGCTTGAGAACCTGCTGGGCGGTGCCGATTTCTTTGCCGGGGACACGCCCGCGCTGACTGATCTGGCACTCTATCATGTGGTTTGGTTTTTTGCCAAAGCTGACACAACCGCCAGCGGCAGCGGTCTATCGCTGTTCCCGGCATTGTCGGCATGGATGGCGCGCATTGCGGAGTTCGGTCACGGCACACGAACCGAATTGGCGCCTGCTGAAGCGATCATAATCGCGGTTTCGACGACCCCTGCCCCGCTTCCCGCAACGGGTCTTGCCCATCCCGCGATAGGCGCGTCGGTACAGGTTCTGGTCGATGAATTTGGCACGGAAGTCATCGACGGTACGCTGGTCCATATCGACGACACCCGCATCATTCTGCATCGGGACATGCCACAGGTGGGAACGGTTGCCGTGCATTTCCCGCGTCACGGCTATCCGCTTCGTACCACCTCAATTCAAGGAGAAAACACATGAAAACGCGTAATCTGGGCGCCGGACTTGGCGCGACATCAGCCATTGGACTTGGCTGCATGGGCATGTCCGAATTCTACGGCCCAACCGACCGCGATCAATCCTATGAAACGCTGGACCGTGCGCTTGAATTGGGCGTCACGTTCTACGACACCGCCGATATCTATGGCAACGGCGCGAATGAAACCTTGTTGTCGGATTTCGTTCGGCAAAACCGGGACAACCTCACGCTGGCGACCAAGTTCGCCATCATCCGATCCCAAGACCCGACCTCGCGGTTTATCGACACCAGCCCGGCCTATGTGAAACAGGCAGTCGAGGCCTCATTGGCACGTCTGGGAATTGATCAGATCGACCTTTATTACGCGCATCGCCTTGATGGGGTGACCCCGATTGAGGACACGGTTGGAGCGATGGCTGATCTTATCAAAGAAGGTAAGATTAGAGGCATCGGGTTAAGCGAAATCTCTGCACAATCTTTGCAGCGGGCAAATGCGGTGCATCCGGTTGCGGCGGTTCAGACAGAGTATTCGCTGTGGTCGCGCGACCCAGAGGGAGAGATGCTGGCCACATGCGCCGAATTGGGCACGGCTTTTGTACCCTACAGCCCGCTTGGGCGCGGCTTTCTGACCGGCAAGGTCACCACACTAAGCGACCTGGCTGATGATGATTTCCGGCACACCCAGCCGCGCTTTGCCGATGGAAATCTGGATCAGAATCTGAACTTGCTGGAGCAATACCGTGCCATCGCCGACAGCGCCGGATGCTCGCCTGCGCAACTGGCGCTCGCATGGGTCTTGGCCCAAGGCGATCATATTATTCCGATCCCGGGCACCAAACGGCGCGCCTATCTTGAAGACAATATTGGGGCCGCCGATGTCACACTAACCGAGGACATTCTCACCCGCCTCGACACCTTGTTCCCACGCGGCGCTGCCGCTGGCGATCGTTACACGGAACAAGGGATGCAGATGACCGATCTGTAGATCGGAAAGCCTGCATTGCAAACTCGACCGGCGGCGCAGCCTCTTTGACCTAAGCCCTGCGCCGCCGCCACAAATTCGCCCCCAAAACGACCGGATCAGGCGTTGGCCACATCCGACACGCCCAAAGCAACCGGCCCATCCCTTTGTCCCAAATTCACTCTCCTGCCAGTCAGGAGACGAGGAGTCATTATGTCAACCATCCCTGAAACTGACCTCTTTTCCCCCGTCGTTGTCGGACCTTATACGCTGTCAAACCGCATCGTAATGGCCCCCCTAACCCGCGCGCGGTCCCCCGAAAACATCGCCACCCCAATGATGCAGGAATATTACGCCCAACGCGCATCGGCAGGCCTGATCATCAGTGAAGGCGTGAACATTTCGCCGCAGGCCACAGGGTACGCCTTTACTCCCGGGATCTGGACCGACGAGCAAATCGAAAGCTGGTGCCCCGTCACGGCCGGTGTCCATGACAAGGGTGGCCGCATCTTTGCTCAGCTGTGGCATGTCGGCAGGGTGTCCCACCCGGATGTGCAGGCCGGTGGGATATTGCCTGTCGCTCCCTCCGCTGTTCGCCCTGAAGTGGATGCGTTCACTCCGGATGGAAAGAAACCAGCACTCACACCGCGGGCGCTGGCCCTGGAGGAGTTGCCGGGGATTGTCGCAGATTACGCGCAAGCGACGCACAACGCTCTTGCCGCAGGGTTTGATGGCGTCGAGATTCACGCCGCGAACGGATACTTACTCGATCAGTTCATGCGTGACGGGGCCAACCAGCGTAGCGATGCCTATGGTGGGTCGGTCGAGAACCGCATTCGGCTGACACTTGAGGTCACGAAAGCTGTCGCGGCCATCTGCGATGATGGCCGCACAGGTCTTCGGATATCCCCAATCAGCACTGCCAATGGCCTTACGGACAGCAATCCTGCACCCGTGTTCACCGCACTTGTCGATCAGTTGAATGATATTGATCTGATCTGATCCCCGGAAACTGGACCGTTTGAAGCTGGAGTTTTCCGCTACGCTTCCTTGGCTGGAAGAGGAGTGGAA